>CAYNQP010000749.1:0-2210 GCA_964399325.1 uncultured Pirellulales bacterium | reverse complement strand
CACAGTTCGCTGGGGTACGTGAGCCCGGCGTCGTTCGCGGCGACATGTATTCCTTCCGCTACGGCTACGCCTCCGCTCCAGGAATACACGAGTTCACAAGTAGACAACCCTCTACGAACGGCTGGCACATAATTCGGGGGCAGGTCACATTATGACTTCCGCAACAAGGCGGGTCAATCGTGGTCATCGGCTTTCTTCGCAGATCAGGCATCGGAGTGGCGATCTGGAGGTTGCACGCCCGAGTCCTGCATCGTGCTGCCGCAACCACGTTTGCGGCAGTATCGACCGTCTGACCCTATGCATTACCTTGCGCATGACGAAGAAGCAGGGGCCTCGTCGATTGCGGTGCCGACACGGAGCCAGATGTCGATTCAGAGGGGGGCAGAGACCACGGGGACCGATCTGTCCGGAGAGTTAATGGCGATGGGGCCAATGCGAGGGAGGCACGGAGGGGGAGAAACGGGGTCACATCTCGACGGGCTGTTGCCCGAAACGACCTGGTGGGCCGGTTATGTTGGACAAGCGGCGTTCGGCTGAAGGGGTGGCTCCGGAGCAGTGAACCGCCAAGCAGGCGCTACGATTGTTATGAGGCGTTGCGCCAGTGTGCCCAGTAGGGTCACGAGCGCGTGGACGGCCCCGGCGGTGTCAGCGAGGACCTGCACGCGAGCTTTGCGGCCCCGACGATCCGCATGGCGGACGAGGGTGCGAAGGTTCTGCACCGTCGCAATCAACAAATCCTGAATCTGCTGCCGCCAGAGGCGACGCCACCGGGCCCGTTTGAAACCATGCCGCGTCGTGGCATCCCCAAAGCTGCCCTCCATCAGCCATTTGCGTCGCTGGCGATCCCGCTTGGCCGCTCGGCTGTGCGACTGCTTTCTCGCGGCGTCAATCGCCTCCTGGTCATAGTGCCGCTTGATCGTTCGCGCGACGCCACCCTGAGCTCGGGTGCATTGCCTACGCATGGAACAGGCCCGACAAGTCGATGCAGCGCAGGCATATTCGTACGCCCGCCGCTGCTTCTTGTGCTTGCGACGCGTCAGCGTTTGACCGGCCGGACAACGGTAGGTGTCCGTTTGCGGATCGTAGACAAACTGCTCGCTCCCGAAGATGCCCTGGTTCTGTGCCCGCTGGGCGTGAGACAACGACAGGTCCGCCATGTGACTGATCAATCCCCGTTGCTGGCAGGCACGGAAGTTTTCCGCCGTGCCATACTGCCTGTCTGCCACCACCGTCTCTGTCTGACAACCGCTGTTCTTCTGATGCTGATCCACCAGGCCCATCAGCCGGGCGTTCTCTTCGACGTCCCCGACCGTCGTCTCGACCGCGGTGATGACCCCGCAGTGGTCGTCTACCACTCGGTGATGCTTGTATCGCGCCCGGGGGCCATGGGGACCCTTGCGAACGATGGCCGCATCCGGATCGGTCGTACTGACCAAGGATCGGTTCCGGCGCTGATAATACTTCTTGGTTCCGCAACCATCCGGCTCGGCTACCGACGCCGAGGACGTCGCCTCGCTCGACTCGGCAGGGTCCGGGTCGGCAGGCTTATCGTGGACTGGGGACGAAGGCTTAGGGTCTGCCAGCTTAGCCATTTCTCCGCGCAGCTCTTGCCGCAGACGCTCGATCAAGACTTCCGGGCCCTTACAGACCGAATTGTTGGAGGCATTGGCATCCACCAGGCTGCCATCCATATGGATCTTGCGACCCTCCACCAGACCCGCCTGGACACACTGACAGACTCCCTGGACGAAGATCGTTTCAAAGACCTCACGGCCCCAGCGACGCCGGGCCTTGCTCAGAACACTGTGGTCGGGAGCCTCGCTATCGAGGTCATAGCCCAGGAACCACAGCCAGTCCAAACGATAGGGCAAGGTTCGCATCAACTCCCGCTCCGAAGGCACATCATAGAGGAACAGCAGCAACATCAGCTTGAGGATCACCAGCGGCGGCACCGACACGTTGCCCTTGATGCCGTAGCGCTTCTGGACCAGGCCATAGGTAAAATCGAAATCGACCCTCGCCTGGATCTGGCGGAGCAGGTGATCCGGCGGAATCCGCGCCTCCAAACACAGATCGTAGTAGAACAGCTTGCCTTGCCGCCGGGGTTACTTGCCCATCATAGTGGAGTCCCTTCCCTATCCATCGATCAGGACTCTTAGAGTATACTCAGGGACTCCTCAAGAACAAGCCGCATTTGGGCAACAGCCCGT
>CAYNQP010000748.1:0-2234 GCA_964399325.1 uncultured Pirellulales bacterium | reverse complement strand
AGAAGGCATCGAGGAGAAGATACACGAACGTTACTTGTGTCGTCACCGCGAACCCTGGTACTCGCAGGAGAACCGGCCCCCTGCTCCATTTCTCTGCACCTACATGGGAAGAACCAGTCGCAGCGGTGGGTCGCCTTTCCGGTTTGTCCTTAATCACTCCCGCGCAACAGCGCCCAATGTCTACCTGATGCTGTATCCGAAACCAATGCTCGCGAGATTGTTGAGAGACACCTCGGGATTGGCCAAGACCATTCAGAAAGCCCTCTTGTCGATTTCGGCCGAGATGCTCATAGGGGAAGGCCGCATCTACGGTGGCGGTCTGCACAAGCTCGAGCCAAAGGAGTTGGCACACGTCCCAGCCGACGTAGTTCTTAACTCACTCCCGGAAGGCAAAGGACTGCGTCTGCAGCGTCAACTCTCTTTGTTTGCGACCTGAGAAACGTGCGGTTTGGCGGAACCATTCGACTACTATCACAGAGACTGCGCCAAGTCTACTCGTTGAAGAGCAGCTTGAGCAGGTCGTGCCATTGGGAGAAGTCGGGGATGACGGCGTGAGCGCCGGCCTTAATCAGGCGGGTGCGCTTTTCCGGGTTGAGGCCGTGACGACGGATTTCGTCGGAGGCAACGCCGATGGCAATGCCGCCGTGCCGGCGGGCTTCGCGCAGTTCGACGGGCCCATCGCCGAAGACGACCAGCTCCGGGCCGCCCAGGTACTTTCCGCCGGTAATGGTCGCGATGACCGTCCTCTTGGAGCACGTGGCGATGTCGCCGGTGGCGCCATAGATGCCGCCATCGAACAGATCCGCCCAGCCCAGTCGGCGGGCCTCGCTGACGACGTCCTCCTGGTCGGTGCCGCTGGCCAGATACAAACGAACGCCCCGCTGCCGCAAGGCCGTCAGGAAGTCGAGGGCACCTTCGATCATGTAGTCCGTGACATCGAGCCGACCGCTGTCGAACCGGGCGATGCGCTCGCCGACCACGTCCATGAGAGCGCTGTTGTATATCTGCTTGTAGCCGAATCGGTCGCGGATTTCGTGCAGCGGAACGAGGCCGAACTCCCGAACCATTCCGACCAAGGCCTCCATCTGCACGAGGGTCTGGATGCCCGTGGACTTGTCGATGTAGTCCAGCACGCGGCGGTGTACCTCGCGACGGAGCGTCGTTTCGGCGCTGTTGTAGTGGGCATCCAGGATGGCCTTGACCATGACCGAGACCATGATTTCCTCCCAGCCCTGGCGGAGCGTGCTGATCGTGCCGTCGACATCGAAGAGCACATGCTTGATCTGACCAGACGGAATCGGCGCGGCGCAGATCTCGATTTCCGTGCCGGGCAGATAGCGGGCCTGCCGGCGGTCTTCGGCCAGTTCCGGCTGGTGGATGTAGTCCGGGTCCCTGCCGACGGCGAGCACCTCCTGGCTACTGGCCGTGCCGGTCTGGAAACGCTTCTGAACCGTGACAGCAGCAGCAAAGTTGGCGAACTCAGCGGCCTCGGCAGGCGGCACGCCTGCTCCCAGGCACAGGGCCAGGGCGCTCGTGACGGTGTCGCCCGCCCCGACGGGATCGAGGGGCTTTAGCAGTTGCAGGCCCGGCACTTCATGAATGCCGTCTGCATCGGCGGCGAGGATACCACGCGGGCCGCGCGTCAGGAAGACCGGCTTGTTGAATCGGCGGTACAGATGCTGCGCGTGCGTTCTCGCATCTCTCGACGCCAGGGCCGCATCGAGGGCCGGCTCTGCACCATTGAGCATGGCCGCCTCAATATCGTTCGTCTTGCGGCAGATGTGCTTGAACCTGTGACCGTAGTGACGCGAATCGAGCAGCACCACTTTGTCCGGGAAGGCGGCGAAGAGTTCGTTGGCCTTCTCGATGAACGCGTCATTCGTAATGCTGCCCGGGACCTGCTGATTGACGATCAGCACATCAGCGGTTTCCAGTCCATGACGCATGCCGCCAAGCAACGCCTCGTCCGTGGCCGGCGTGCGCCGGTTGAAGAAGCCAAAATCGACCCGCGGCTGCTCCTTGCCCTCCCGGTAAGGCTTGGCGAATGTCACCGTATCGAAGGTCTCACTCTGAACCACAAGACCCGTCGTATCGACGTCGAGATCGTCGAGCTGACGGCGCAGCTCGCGGCCGAAGATGTCGTCGCCCACGACGCCGATGACCGCAATCGTCTTGGGTTCGAGCGCCGCCAGGTTCGCCACGACATTGGAGGCCCCGCCGAGCGAGTAGTAATG
>CAYNQP010000747.1:0-2235 GCA_964399325.1 uncultured Pirellulales bacterium | reverse complement strand
GCAGCCTAGCGAGAGCGAATCCCGCGCCCACCATCTGTAGGGCAGGTCAGTCCCCTGCCTCAAAGCCTCAGCCGACTCCCCCGACCGGGCCAACGCTTCCGCAGGATCAAACGCCAACATCTGAGCCCGAGGCCAAAGCACCACCACAGCCGTCTTCGCATACATTCCGCATTTCAGGCAACGTCCCACCTGAAATTTGGAATCGCCTTGGCACAAAAGTGATACCCAAACTTCGCGCAGGAGCCGATCTTCGGATTACCGTCGAGTTTGCGGTCACCGTCGACAAATCCCAGTCGGAGAGCTTTCAAACTGATCTACAGCAGATATTGCAGGACTTGGGTCTCAGTGGCACTGTCAATATTGCCTGACGCCTCTGCCACAGGCATCTTAGTCCATTGCGATCAGGACGGAAGCACCGCTGATGCGTGTCTGATTCTTCATCGCTGAATGCCCCGTCGGAAATTGCGCGGACCGCGTTCAGGCTGACGGTACGTGCTCAGTTCCTCAGAAAAGTCATTCTCTCTCAGGGGTGAGATGTCCGTACACCTCTCGATTTCCAATGTACGGTCTTCCTCATCAAGGAATGGCTTTAAGATTCGCCGCCGCAAACGCACCGCTTCTATTCCCACCGGCTCCAGCCCGGCTGTACGCCGCCTTCGGTTCATGGCCCGTAGGATATTCAGCATTTGGCGTCTCACCGGAGCGTACGGTTCGAAGGGCATAAGCTGCAATTCCCTGCGTATTCGCTCCACAGATCGATGCACACCCACACCAAGGAAATAGTCCCTGATCAGGCGATATTGCTCTGGATGAATCCGGACTGAAGCGTGCCACTTGCGATCAACGCCTTGATGATAGCCGATGCTGTAACCGGCGTAGAGAAGGGGCTCCCGCCGTATGTCCTTGACTGTGTCGCCTTCCTGCTCAAAGAACTCGTGCTTGCCCCGCGTGGCAATAAGGATGAACCGTTGCCGGTGCCTCAAATACTGGACATTGGCCAGCCCCTGCAACTTTCTGCGGGCCCTGGCCCATTTGCTGATCGCGATGTTGTATTTCTCGATGAGCTTACGGTCCACAAGGACCGCGTTCTTGTTATTCGGAATGGTTCCGGTGACATAGAACCAGTATCCGTGATTCACGTACGCCACGGCGAGTTGCTGGACGAATCCATTCTCGGATGCGCACAAATACTTATACTTCATACTCTCCCCCTCTCGGTTTTCATGTGAATGGGAATTGTCAGGCACAATCCCCGAAAGCCCTGAAAACCTTAGCAAGAACCTCCTTTCAACCTGTTCACATCGGTGTTTGAGAAAAACCTTTGGGCACCTGCGTCCAGATGCCCAACAACAACCTTTGCCCCGCTGCACCCAGCAATGCTAGATTCCCCTAATAGCAGAATCGCAATTCATAGGCGTAGCGGGGAAGAACAACCTTCGCAAACCTTCCATCTGCGAACATCACAATGACGCTGCCAGAGCAGACCTGTCCTCCCGGATAGGTCTGCTCTGACCATGTAGTTCCCTTCACGGGATGCCGCCTGCGCCTTGTACTGCAAGGCGCGGCCGACAGCTTCATCAATGTAGGAAATGCACGTCGCTGCTTTCGTTGTCGATGTATGCCCGGCACCACCCGTAAGCACTCGAACGGCCTATGACTGCCTTGCCACAGACACGCTCCCCCAAGGGGACTCCTACTCGCAGCACACTCCCAGATTTGGGTATTTGAAGCACCTATCTGACGTGATAGGCACCGGGCATCACCCCGGCCACCCAAGTCCTTCCCCGGTTAGTGGTACTCTTCACACAAGCGTTCACGTCGCTTGACCAGTTCCCGTATGTCCACGGCTCCCGCCATGTCATAGTTTCCGCTTCAGAGGCTCCTGAAGCGATTTCTGAGGGTAGAATCTAGAAGCTCCCTCTTACCCATCAGGAAAGGTTTTTCTAACGCGGTTCGGCACCGTCTCCGCTTGTATTCACCGCCAAGGGCCTTACGCCCCTTTCATGGTTGAGCTTTTCGTCGTCGGTTTCTAGCCGAACGTCGAGCCTTGTCATCGGCCCGATTGCATACGTCACCGCATACAAACTCCCCACGGCGGCCAAGGTTGAACGAACCGGATGAATATCCGTTCCGAACCCCCCGGAGGGATTAGTCCCGACACATCGGGACATCACCCATTTGAGCACCACGGCTGAATATGGGTACTTCCCAGATTCAGTCTTTCCCGGTCGCCCC
>CAYNQP010000746.1:0-2236 GCA_964399325.1 uncultured Pirellulales bacterium | reverse complement strand
CGGGGAGTTGAGGATGATCATTTTCGTCTTGTCTGTAATCGCGGCAGCGATCTTCTCGACCGGCAGTGCAAAATCCGGATACGAATCCACGAAGACACATTTGCCGCCCATCAGGTTCACCACATGCTTGTAAATGACGAAGTACGGATCGGGAATAATCACCTCGTCGCCGGGATTGATCAGTGCCATGAACGCCAGCAGCAACCCCCCGCTGACCCCGCTGGCCACGAGTACCGCCGGATCATCCCACCCGAACTCGGCCTTCATCTGGGTGGCGACCCTGTCTTGCAGATCTTTCTCGCTCGTGGTTTGCGAGTACTTGTTCAGACCCGCCTCAATGGCCTTGATGGCCTCCTGTTTGAGTGCCTCAGGCACGTCGAAATCCGGCTGTCCAATCGAGAAATTGATCGGGTCTTTCAGCTCTGCGGCCAGCGCAAAAACCTTTCGTATCCCACTCGCATCGATCAACCGCATGCGATCCGCAATCAGTCTTGTCATTGGCTGCCAGTCCCCTTGTTCCCTGCCGTAGGAAGTCGCCGGTGACACAGAGTCAACGGCTTGCAGGACTGCATGATAGCGGCAATTCGGTGGTTCTCCAAAGGAAAAAAAATGCCCTTGCCATGCCTGGCCGATCGGCGACCTGCCTGGAACGCCAATAGCCTCGCCCAGGGCCGGGACCGTGCGGGGTCACGGGTGTGGACCGAAGGTTCCTTGACACGGACAACCGGTGGGGTAGAGTTCATTATCACGACCTTCGGATCCCGTTGGTCTGTCTCGGGTATCAGTTGAGGCTGGGCGGAATGGATGTACTGGCAGTAGTTGGCAGCCCACGCAAGAACGGCAACACGGATATCTTGGTGTCGAGGATTGCCAAGGGGGCCTGTGCGGGCGGCGCCGATGTGGATATGATCCGGCTGGGTGGCCTTGAGGTGCGGGACTGCGACGGGTGCCATGCATGCTGGCGGGGCAGGCCCTGCAGCAAGAACGACGACATGCGGCAGCTTTACCCGAGAATCATGGCTGCGGACATCATCATATTTGGCACCCCTGTCTATTGGTATGGACCGACCGCACTGATGAAGGCATTCATAGACCGGTTCGTGTACTTCAACTGCCAGGAGAACCGCCTAACGATCCGAGGCAAGAAGGCCGCGGTGGCCGTTGTTCTGGAGGAGAAGAACGAACGTACCTGGCGTCCCGTGGTGGAATTCTTTGAGAAGAGCCTTGCCTATCTGGAAATGGCGCTGGCAGAAACGATCATCGTGCCGGGAGTGGGCGAGGCCGGCGCCATACTGAAGAAACGGGACCGGCTGGATGAGGCGTTTCGGCTGGGAAAAACCCTCATCAGCACGCCCTGACGGTCCTCTTCTGCCCTCTGGCTCCTGCTCGACCCGTGGCGCTGCTCGGGGGGCCATCCGACAGGTCGCGGGCAATCCCGCCATTTCCGGCGTGGGGTGGCCAGGTTCGCGCCTGAGCGGTGGCTCGTTGCGACGATCCCGGATTTCGCGGCGACCGCTGGAATATTTGCCTTGACAGTCACTGTAAGGTCGGCTAATTGAAAGAGTTTTCGTCGTGCCAGAGAAAATCTCTGCCTGTTTTCGCAGGAGAATTGGAGTTCTTGACAATGCTACCAGTCAGAAAGACCAGTAAGAGTCGGACACGCACTCGGCGGGCCCACCATGCCCTTAAGCCTGTCAACTATTCGCTGTGTAAGAAGTGCGGGCAAGCGAAGTTGCCGCACGCCGCGTGCGAAAACTGCGGCTACGTTAATCCGCACGTCACTCTGAAGCTCGGCAAGGAGGAAGCCAGCTAAGCATGCGAATCGCGATAGACGCCATGGGAGGTGATTATGCACCGGATGAGATCATCGCCGGCGCGCTAGAGGCGATTGCCCAGCTTGACACCGACGATGAGGTCACTCTTGTCGGACCACAGGAGTTGATCGCGTCGAAGCTGAACGAGTTGAGGTACGCCAACAAGGGTATGCTCAAGGTGGTCGATGCGCCCGACGCGATCGGGATGGACGAGCCGCCGATTGAAAGCCTCCGCGCCAAACCCAAGAGTTCCATCAGCATTCTGGCCAAGCTGGCCAAGCTTGGCGAGGCGGATGCCGTCATTTCGGCGGGAAACACAGGTGCCTGCGTGGCGGCCTTTCAGATGAGGATGCGAAACCTCCCGGGTGTGAACCGCCCCGGCATCGCCGTCGTTTTCCCGATGAACGCCGGGCCGGTTACGG
>CAYNQP010000745.1:0-2240 GCA_964399325.1 uncultured Pirellulales bacterium | reverse complement strand
TTTTCTCAGGATGGCGCTTGACAGGATTAGGTGAGTCTAATAATATTAGGCAAACCTAACTTTTGGGCTCCGTATGACGGCAGAAACCACATTATCGCTTAGCGCCAGCCTCGAGGACTACTTGGCGACGATCTTCTGGATCGCAGCGGGCAAAGGTGCCGCGCGGGCCAGGGATATCGCTAGGCGGCTGCAAGTGAAGGCGTCGTCCGTGACGGGAGCACTTCAGTTGCTGGCGCAGAAGCAATATGTCAACTATAGGCCGTATGAGCCAGTAACGCTGACCAGGGAAGGCTTTGATCAGGCCGCACGGGTGGTCGAACGGCATCGAGTACTGCGCGAGTTCCTAACAGAGATATTGGGCATTGATGAGGTTTCCGCGGAGAACGCGGTTTGCCGGCTGGAGCACGATATCCCGGGAGCGATTGTGCAGCGGTTGGTGGCGTTCAATGAATATGTCAGGAATCTGCCCGAGCAAGAGCGATGTCTGGTGGAGGCATTTGCTGAACGCAGCGCGGCCGGTACGCACAGTCGGGACTCTCTGCTCGCAAGGCAAACAACGGTTGCGGATTTGAAAATCGGTCGAGAGGCTGTTATTGCAGCCGTCAGGGGAAGCGGTCGCGTGTCGAGGCGCTTGGCCGACATGGGACTTGGCCGGGGTGCTCTTGTGATGGTGGAGGCCGTAGCCCCGATGGGCGACCCCATTCGCGTCAAGATTCGGGGGTATCGACTGGCCTTGCGAAAGCAGGAGGCCGAGGGCATCGTTGTTGTGGAGGGATGATCGAGGTAGAAGGGACCGCCCCCATGGGCGACCCGATTCGTGTGAAGATTCGGCGAGATCGGCTGGCATTACGGGGCAGTGAGGCGGCTGCCATCCTAGTGGTTGGACGGTAGGCTCTCTTTTCTCTTACGGGCGAGTTAGGCAAGATTAAAAGTTTTGACGCAACATAAACCTCGTAGTGCAGGAATCAATAACATGAAGTGCTCTAAAGGTTTCACACTCATCGAGCTTCTGGTCGTGACCGGTATACTTGCGCTTCTGATGGCGGTGTTGTTACCCGCCCTGCAATCTGTCCGCGCTCAAGCCCGGCAAGTAGCGTGCCGCGCTCACTTGCGTGATCTGGGGGTGGCTCTGACCATTTATGTTAGCAACAACGACCAGTGGCTGCCGGCCGCCGAACCGCGCGACAAATCTGATGAGACCTCGCAGGACAACTGGTACATGAATTGTGGTTTGATGGCTGGCATGGGCGTAGAGCCCCAAACAGATGCGACCGGTCAAGTCCTGGGACCGCCAGCGCATCGAACGATACTGACCTGCCCGTCACATCGGGAACCGACTGTGACAAGGGACGAGTCCCCGCTCTATCCTCCTCAGGAACGTGCGTATGCTCTGAGCTATACCATGAACGGCACTTGGCGGTTGTCGAATTGTGGAGGACTGCGCGGCGCCCCTCGACGCATCGATGAGTTCGAGAGACCGGCTGAGACGCTGGCCCTTTGTGACGGAAACGGCTATCCTCCGGCCCGTGCGATTGTCTTCTACGAGGCTTGTCCCCAGCACAACTTTGCGTACCGTCATCGAGGCAGTCTGAACGCCTTGATGCTCGACGGACACACCGAGGCAAGAACCGAGAAAAACGTTCCCATGGGCCGGACGAACCGTTACGAGCATTTCTGGAGTGAAAAGAAACGGTGATCAAACTAACCATAATTTCGGAGGACATAGAATGAAATCACGAACCGCCCGTGTGTTGTTTGTGGCTGTTTGTGTTTTCGGCTTGCATCAGGTAACTCTCCGCGCGGCTTACGTGAAAGGGCAGAACTGGGCCGACTATGTTGTTGAACATGCGCCCCGGATCCAGCGCTTCGGCCAACCAGGTTGTGCAGAAGGTCAACTCATGGATCCAAACACCCATTGGTGGATCCTGGGCCCTCCCGATTGCGACGTGGACGGCGACGGAGATGCCTGGACTGTCGATGAGACCGAAGGAGTTGTCGTCGACCGGGACGCCGTGGCAGGCTGGAAAGGCGGCGGCGCTCTCAATAAGGACCAGGAATTGGTGGTGGCGTTCGATATCGGGCTGGAGGATTATGTCGATAGCCCCGACCTGGTCATTCGCCTCTATAGCGGCTACCAAGCAAAAGCGTCCGTGTCAGCCAGCGTGGACGGAAACGATTTCACGCAACTCGGAGAGATCGCTGGCAAGAACGATGGGCTGCCGGGCGTGCCGGGAAGGCTC
>CAYNQP010000744.1:0-2243 GCA_964399325.1 uncultured Pirellulales bacterium | reverse complement strand
GAGACGACTCTCATGGTCCACAAGATCATGGTCCCGCCCGGCATCCGCGGCACGATCAAGAACATTTCGGAAGGGGACTACACCGTCGAGGAGACCGTGGCTGTTTGTGTGGGCGAGGACGGAGCCGAAAAGCCCCTCATGCTGATGCAGCGATGGCCCGTTCGTAACGCCCGTCCCATTGCCCGACGCTTGGCGCCCGAGCACATCCTGGTCAGCGGCCAGCGTGTTATCGATACGTTCTTCCCGATCAGCAAGGGCGGTACCGCCTGCGTCCCCGGTCCGTTCGGGACAGGCAAGACCGTCGTGCAGCACCAGCTCGCCAAGTGGGTCGATGCCGACGTGGTTGTCTACGTCGGGTGCGGCGAACGTGGCAACGAGATGACCGACGTGCTCACCGAATTCCCCGAATTGAAAGACCCCCGCAGCGGCGAACCTCTGATGCGGCGTTCCGTGCTGATCGCCAACACCTCGAACATGCCCGTGGCCGCACGCGAAGCGTCGGTCTACACGGGAATCACCATCGCCGAGTACTTCCGCGACATGGGCTACACCGTCGCCCTGATGGCCGACAGCACCAGCCGATGGGCCGAGGCCATGCGTGAAATCTCGACGCGTCTGGAAGAAATGCCGGCTGAGGAGGGTTATCCGGCATATTTGAGCGCACGTATTGCGGCGTTCTACGAACGAGCGGGACGTGTCACGTGCCAGGGTGCTCCGGATCGCGAGGGCGCCTTGTCCGTCATCGGGGCCGTAAGCCCGCCGGGCGGCGATCTGTCTGACTCCGTCGTCCAAGCGACGCTGCACGTGGTCAAGGTCTTCTGGTCACTCAAGGGTGAATTGGCCTACCAGCGTCACTTCCCCGCCATCGACTGGCTGACATCGTATTCCTTCTATACCCAGTATCTTCAGAAAATGTTCGACGACAAGGATCAAGGCGATGCCATGGAGCGGATGCGGAAGGAGGCGATGGGTCTGCTCGAACAGGAGTCCGAGCTGCGCGAGATCGTTCGCCTGGTCGGCGCCGAAGCCCTCTCGCCGCGCGACCGCCTGGCTCTCGAGACGTCGCGTTCGCTCCGCGAGGACTATCTGCACCAGAACGCGTTCCACGTGGTAGACACCTATACCTCGATGGCCAAGCAGTATGAGATGCTTCAAATGGTCTTACACTTCCATCATCAGGCGCTCGAAGCCATTGAGGCAGGGGTCGAGACCGCTGAGATTTTCAAGCTTGCCATTCGCGAGGACATTGCCCGCGCCAAGTACATCCCGCAGGAAGAGATGGACAAGATCGGCCAGATCCGCCAGCGGATCGAAGAGCAGATGAAGCAGCTTCAGGGCGCTGCGGTCTCCAAGTAACGATGCGAAACGACGCTTCACTTTGAAGGCGTAGGAGTGTGACATGCTATCGGTGAAAGAATATCAGACAGTATCGAGTATCCAGGGCCCGCTGATGATGGTCGAGATGGTCGATGAGGCCAAGTACGGCCACATCGTCGACATCGAGCTGGCCGACGGCTCCATCCGCCACGGCCAGATCCTCCAGGTCGAGAACGACAAGGTCCTCTTCCAGGTCTTCGAAGGCACCAGCGGAATCGACGTGCAGCGCAGCACCGTGCGGTTCCTGGCCAAACCGCTGGAGCTCGGGGTTTCGCCCGATATCCTCGGTCGCGTCTTCAGCGGGTTGGGTGTGCCGAAGGACGATGGTCCCGCTATCATCCCCGACAAGCGCCTGGACATCAACGGACAACCGATCAACCCCTACGCCCGTGACTATCCCAACGAGTTCATCCAGACCGGCATCTCCACGATCGACGGTCTGAATCCCCTCGTTCGCGGCCAGAAGCTGCCGATTTTCTCCGGCTCCGGCCTGCCGCACGACGATCTGGCGGCGCAGCTCGCCCGCCAGGCTTCCGTCCTGGGCAAGGGTGAGGATTTCGCGGTGGTGTTTGCCGCGATGGGCATCACGTTCGAGGCCGCCCAGTTTTTCATCGACGACCTGCACAACACCGGCGCTATCGAGCGCGCCGTCATGTTCGTCAACCTCGCCAACGACCCGGCCATCGAGCGCATCGCCACGCCGCGATTTGCCCTGACGGCGGCCGAGTATCTGGCCTTCGATCGCGGCATGCACGTGCTCGTGATCCTCAACGATATGACCAACTACTGCGAGGCGTTGCGCGAGATCAGCGCCGCCCGCAAAGAAGTCCCCGGCCGACGCGGCTATCCTGGCTATCTCTATACCG
>CAYNQP010000743.1:0-2245 GCA_964399325.1 uncultured Pirellulales bacterium | reverse complement strand
TACGAAACCGCTCGGGACAACTGCCGCCGGGCGCTCAGCGGTGTTGCCGTCGCTGCCGGCCGGCCTCTGGGCGGGTGGCGACGCGGCCGGTTCCGGGGACTCGCAGCCGCCGCACAGTAATATGGACAGAAGAAATCCCCAGAGAACCAGCGGTAAAAGCACTCTCATCGGGCCGGTCTTTTCCACTTTGCACGCGAGTCGCTCTTCCATGGACTATAGATCCTTATCCAGCATGTGTCCGAGGCGATGCTTCTTCGTCCGCAGATAATCCACGTTGTGCTTGCTCGGCTTCGCCTGAAGCGGTATTTGTTCGGCGATCCGGATGCCATAGACCTCCAGGCGACTTATCTTCTTGGGATTGTTGGTCAGGATTCGCACGTGGCGCAAGCCCAGGTCCCGGCAGATTTGTGCCCCGATGCCATAGTCACGGCGGTCAGCACGAAAACCCAGCTTCAGGTTCGCATCGACGGTGTCCAGACCTTTTTCCTGGAGCTCATAGGCGCGGAGCTTGTTCGACAGGCCGATCCCCCTGCCCTCCTGACGCAGATAGATCAGGGCCCCTTTACCCTGAGCCTCGATCATCTGCATGGCGGTTATCAACTGATAGCCACACTCGCATCGCTGCGAGTGGAACAGGTCCCCCGTCATGCACTCTGAATGCACACGGACCAGGACCGGCTCAGGATGCTCGACGGGCTGGCCGGTTTCATCAAGGTCGCCAACTCCCCCTTTGCACAGAGCCAAATGGGGCTCGGGCGAGGTCATGCTTTCATAGCCGATGAGCTTGAACTCGCCGTAGTCCGTCGGCAGGTCGACCGAAACGAAGCGTTTGACCTGGCTTTCGCGTTGGAGTCGATGCTCGATAAGTTTGGCGATGGAGATGATCTTCAGGTTGTGCCGCTTGCAGAACTCCAGCAGATCGGGGACGCGGGCCATGGACCCGTCCTCGTTCATGATTTCGCAGATGACGGCCGCGGGCTTCAGGCCCGCCAGGCGTGCCAAGTCAATGGCCCCCTCCGTCTGTCCGGCGCGGACGAGGACCCCGCCGCTCCGGGCTCGCAGGGGGAACACATGTCCCGGCCGGGCCAAGTCGCGCGCCTTGACGTTGTCGGCAAGGGTCACCTGGATAGTATGAGCGCGATCCGCCGCGCTGATGCCCGTCGTAACACCCTCGGCCGCATCGACACTGACGGTGAACGCCGTCCCCAAGCGGGCCGTGTTCTCCAGTGTCTGCGGGTACAGTCCCAGGGCGTCGCATCTGTCCGACGGCAGCGGCAGACAAATCAGTCCGCGGCCGAATTTCGCCATGAAGTTGACCATCTGCGGCGTGACCTTCTCCGCCGCGCAGACCAGATCGCCTTCATTCTCACGATCTTCAGCGTCCACCAGGACAATCATCTTGCCCTGCCGCAAGTCCTCAAGAACCGCCGGCACGTCGCTGAACTGCCTCTGTGACACATCATCCTGCAAAGGAGCCTGACTCATATTCACTCTGGATAAGTAAAAAACCTGTTACCTTACATTTCTGTCAATCGGTCCGGGCCTCGGCGCTTTTCCCTTGCGCCCGCTCGAAGTGCTCAATATAGCGGCTTCCGTTGCGGATGTAAACCAGCGTCGCCAAAATGGCCGCCCCCGCCGCCGACCACCATAGCACCCCCAGGAACCTGTCGTAGCCCGGAATCAGCGGGGAGATTTCCGGCGCCAGCAATACGAGCGCCACCATGACCAACTGGAGCGCCGTAGCCAGCTTGCCCAGAAACACCGGCGCGATGTGGATATGTGAAGTAATCAGGTAGACAATCAAAAAACCGATCACCAGAAAAAGGTCCTTGCCGATGATCAGCACCACCACCGTAGGCGGCAGCAGAAAGCGACCCACGTGGCCGCGCTCGGAAATCAGCAGAAGACAGGCCGACGTGATCAGCAACTTATCGGCCAGCGGGTCGAGAAACGCCCCCAACTTGGTGACCTCCTTGCGCCGACGCGCCAAATAGCCGTCGAGGGCGTCGCTGGCCGCCATGAGCACGTAGATGCCCGTCGCAACGTATCGCAGAAGCATCCGCGTGGTCTGGCTGAGTGTCGGATCATTGATATTGAGCATGCAACTGACGAAGGGGACGAGCAGGAGGATGCGCAGCAGTGTGATGCGCGTCGGCCAGCTCAGCCGAATGCCCGTGGGGCGTCCAACAAGGCGAAACAAGCTCATCCGACTCCTGCCCACCATCGTATGGTCCTTAACAGAACA
>CAYNQP010000742.1:0-2252 GCA_964399325.1 uncultured Pirellulales bacterium | reverse complement strand
CCGCGGCGGTGGGCCGACGGTACACCTACGATGTCAATGCGGTTGATCCAGACAAGGGGGATGTGCTGACCTACGTCCTGGTCGAGAAGCCTCTCGGCATGTCGATCGACTCCGCCACTGGGCTGATACAGTGGAGGCCGACCGATGCCCAAATAGGAATCCATCGGGTGAAGATCGAAGTCACAGACAACTACGAAACACCCGTGTCAGATGTGCAGTTCTTTGTTGTTGCGGTGGTGGTTCCTTTGCCTGAGAAGGCCACTCTGACAGTATCCGACGGCTATGACCAGAAGAGCCAGGCGAGGTTACGGAGCACTGGTGAAGTCCGCCGCGTCCAGGCCGCTGACGACAGCTCATGGGAAACCCAGGCCGGCTCCTATACGGTCTATGATCTCTCTGATGTGCCGATTCCAGCCGGGGCCAGAATTACGTCGCTCGTCATTTACATAAGACACTTCGAGGGGCCGCACTTCCCCTCCGGACGGCTTGAGTGGAGCATCGGAACCGGCTGGCCCGGCAGTCCAACGTTCTGGGTGTCCATGACTCCTTCCGTCTACGAGGGCCAGCAGAACAAAGGAACCGTGGCGTGGGATATCACCAGTTTTGTGGATACACCCAACAAGGTGAACTCCGTCCAACTACGGGTCAAGAACTCTTGTAGTGCCCCCCAGAGAGGGACTTTTGTGGACTACGTCTACGCCGAGGTGCGCTGGTAGTCGCGGCAGCGCCGACCGGATTCGCCGGGAGGCAATTTCCTGTTAGTGACGGGCACCCTCACGCAGTTGAAAGGCGAGACACTCACCAAGCTCCCATACGCCCCGGCCCAAAGTCAGGAAGCTCAGACGCCTTTGGGCGTGGCTTCTTCTCATCTGCAACCGGCGTCGATGGAAGCGCTGCCGCGTCGGAGACAGGCTCCACCATGAGCGTCACCAGAGCCCCTTCGGGATTCCAGACATCTGGATTAGCGATGCGGACGTGGATGCCGATTTCACGAAGCCTCCCCACGCCTATTGGCGTCCTGGCGACGCCGCTCACCTGCTGCCGTGCAAAGCCGAGCAATATGGGCTCACAGTAGGAGAGCCTGCCGTCCTCCGTGGGACCAATGACAGCGCCGACAGACAATTCCTGAGGAAGAGTCGCCCCGCTGGCGCCATCGATAGAAACAAGGGTGAACTTCAAGGCGAGGGCTTCATAGGCTCCCACGTCAAGTCCCACCAGAGCCATGCGCCCCCCCGATCCCGAGGAGACATAGTCAATCGAATTCTGCCAAGGCTTAACGCCGGCAAAGCGAATCTCGAAAACGATGCCTGAGTCGTCAACGATGTCCTTACGCAGAACCTTGGGGCCAGATGGAGATCGCCCGCTCCAGTCGAGCAGCGCTAGCTGATCGCTCGACAAGGTCAGTGTTCCGGAAGGGACGACCGAGACAGGTTGGCTGACGACTGTACCTTCTTGATGCTCGGGCTGCTGGCAGCCTCCCGCCAACGAGACCGCAATCAAAAGACACAGAAATAGCGAATCGCTTCTCATGATAACACCCCTTGACCCAGGTTGACCAAAGTGCCCGCGCCGGCCATGGGCAGGAAACGACACCTGAACCTGATCAATGCCGCCCCAGTCTATCCGTGACTGTATGAAGATGCTAAACCTTTTACGCGGCGTTGTCAACGCAGTTAGCATCATCATCCTGCCACGTGTGTTTGAATCCTCGTCAGCAGACATGCTGGGGAGGATTTTTCGTTTTGCCTGATCTGTGGAACTCCGCCTGTCAATGTCTGACCTCCTTCTTCTTGACCTGATTACAGGCAGGCGTTGAGATCGGCGAGGAGCTTCTCGAACCGTGCCAGAGCGTCATTGATCGCGGGCAGTTTGTGGAGCTTCTTATTGCCGCTCTTCAGCAGGTACTCGGCTGGGATCATAGGGTGAAAGCCGGCGGCTGTCGGTCGATTCGTGGCAAACGCCTCGGTGACCGTGGCGAGCACGGGCGCACCGGTCTTCGGCTGGACCGTTCGGGTCAGTCTCTGTTTGCGTGGTATCCCATAGGCCAAGTCAACCAGGGCCAGATACGTGGCCGGCCCGACTATATCTTCGATGGTGCTTTCGAGTGGCTCTGCGTAGCGGCCGAGTGTGAAAGCGTGGCAGGACGTGAGCATTCTGGAAAGCTCCTGGTGGCGCACGACATCAGGGTCTTGCTGGGACAGGCTGAGCAACACGGCGAACCCGGCCGTGTCGTGGGCCAGCAGACCCACCAG
>CAYNQP010000741.1:0-2258 GCA_964399325.1 uncultured Pirellulales bacterium | reverse complement strand
AACGTCATGCCAACGTTTACAACCACCTGCACGACAAACATAGCCACGATGCCGATGGCCATGAGCCGACCGAAAGGATCGGTGTTGTGCATGGCGATCTCCAGACCGCACGCGGCCAGCAATACGTAGAGACCCAGGAAACCCACACAACCGACAAACCCCCATTGATGGGCAATCACCGAGAACGCAAAATCGGTGTGGCGCTCGGGCAGAAAATCGTATTTGATGAAAGGACCCCGGCCGAATCCGGCCCCCGCCACGCCGCCGGAGGCCACCGCAAACTTGGATCGGATCAGGTGATATCCATAGTCATTGCGCCATTTTCGCTCGGTAAGCTCCTGCCCGACCAGGAGCCTACCCAGGGCCGGTCTTTCCTCAACCTTCTTGCGAACCCAGTCGCTCTGCAGCAGAACACTGCTGATCCGCTCGCGTTGATAGCCCTTCAGCATCAGCCACATGCCCGGGCTGACGAGGATCGCCAGCAGGATGACGAGAAGCAAGTGCTTTATCCTGGCCCCCGCGACAAACAGCATCGTGAGGAACACGGGCATCATGAGCAGGACCGTACCTAGATCGGGCTCCAGCACGATCAGCACCATCGGCAGCAAGGTCACGGCGAACGGGCCCATCAGAGACTGGAAACTGCGATAGTTGCTGCGGTAGCGAAGGTACCACGCCAACGCCAGAATGTACGCGAGCTTGCAAAACTCCGAAGGCTGCACCGCCGGCAGTGAATAGGAGCCGACCTGAACCACGATCCATCGGTAGGACCCGTTCCGCCAGGGCACAAAGGGCAACGGCACAACATACTTGCGGACGAGGATGTAGGTTAGCAGCAGCAGGACAATGCCGTAGATCCAATGGCTGACTTCTCCGAGGCGGCGGTAGTTCACCCAGTTGGCCGCCACGAACCCACCCAGGCCGACGATGGCAAAGACGAGCTGCTTTTTCCAATGCCCGGCCCATTCAGCGGCGTGGCTGGCGGGACTGCTCTCGCTGGGGTGGCCGATCGCGTAGATCGTGGCAATCCCTATGACAATCAACAAGAATGTGCCGGCAAGCAGGCATACCCGGACAGGTAAGAGCCGCCCCTTAAGGAAATTACGCATACCATCAGGATACCAAAGGACAGATCGCACGTATACATGCCGGCCGCGGAATCCCCGGAAGCGGCCATCAGACCGCCGCCTTCCCCGCAGTCTGCTGCCCCGACGGGAAGAAACCGGCCATGCCCCGTAGAAGGCCTTGGCTTACACACTGTCGTCAGGCCTCTCCAGGCGACTGTCAATACCGGGTGGAATCGGGGTCTTCCCATGCCGGGCCATTCAGCGAACGCCCACCCTTGGTTCTTCGTACTTTGAATGGCTTTTTGTTAAGTTTTTTCAGATTCTCGCGGCGCACTGGGCAGAACAGAGCGTCCTGTCGTCGGAGCGGGTCAGGGCGCCCGGGCAGCGGGAGGCGCGACCACCGCTTTCGGGCAGGGCCGAGAACAGGCGTAGAAAAAGCAACAGAGGCGTGTTTTTTGGCTTTTGACCTTGATTTGCGTGGGACTTTCTGTTAGTCTACATTAGGTTTTTTGAGTTTGTAAATCGTTGCTCGGTTCCACGTCGCGGCATGCTGTCTCGGTGGGCGACGAGAAAGGAGGAGGAGAAGGAAGGAAATCAAATGCGCGACCGGCCTTCCCTCCAATTCGGACCGCTATTATGCTTTTGTGATATCCGGCATTTGACCCTTGCGTGGGGATAACATGTCCGCTTGGGAGGGAATGCCGGACACGAAGAAAAGGACCAAGAGATACACTGACAAGAACCAAGATGTGGCGGAGTGCGCAGCTCTGCGAAGAAGAGAAGAGAAAGAGAGGTTTGTCTATGAAGAAACTGAGTCTATTGCTGGTGGTGCTCTTGCTCACCGGCCCGGCGCTGGCCGCCGTGAGAATCATCGTCGAGCCTGACGGCCCGATGGCGGCCATCATGTATCAGACGGACGGGGAGAAGGTCAGGGCCTTCGCCGTGGACATCACCGTGGACGCCGGTGCGATCGTGGGCATCTCCGATTTCATTCGCGGAGAGAGCACGGCAGCCAATCCCGGTTACGGGATATTCCCGGCCAACTTCGGTCGCTATATCATGGTGGATGCCGAAACGGGTAACGTCGCCGCTTGGGACGTCAACGACTACACGCCTGTCGCTGATCCGTGCGATCCTGGAGCCCTCGGCGGGCTCGGCACCGGTGGCATCACCATCGAAATGGGCGCTCTG
>CAYNQP010000740.1:0-2270 GCA_964399325.1 uncultured Pirellulales bacterium | reverse complement strand
GCACGGACCGAAAGGGCGACGTGACGTGTCCCGGAGGGACGAGTGCGTTGGCACGTGGCCAAGGTGTAGCTACGATTACCTTCTTTTTTGGAGGATTTGCCATGTACAAGAAAGTGGTTCATCTATCTTGCTGTGTTCTACTGCTGGGCTTAGCCGGTAGCACGCTGGCCGACGTGGTGGCCTACTACCCGCTTGATGGCGACGCCAAAGATGCTTCCGGCTTTGGTGACCCGGCTGATGGAACCTTGGTGGGCAGCCCAACTTTCGAGGACGGCCCAGCGGGTTTCGGTCAGTGCCTTAGACTCAATGGTACCAGTCAATACGTGGATTGCGGGAATCCCGGCAACAAGTTCGACATCACCGGCCAACTTACCATAATGTGCTGGGCCAAAGTCGCTGAATGGACTTCCGGCGGCAATGACACCTTGGTCGGCAAGGGACCCCAGGGAGAAGCATATAGACTGTATAGGTTCAGAACCGGCGACCCCCTGCTCTTTGCTCTTGGCGGAACGACTCCAGAGTACTATGCTTACGTTACTGACGGGGGGAACATAAATGATGGGGCGTGGCACCATATTGCAGGAGTGTGGGACGGTGCGACGGTATCCCTGTATATAGATGGTGTATTGGATGATAGCTCCCCTGCTACCGGTTCGTTAGTCGTCAACACCCTGAATCTCTGGATAGGCAACAATCCAGGGTACTTAGACCGCTTCTGGAATGGCTGGATTGATGATGTACGGATTTATGACACGGCGGTGAGCGCGACGGAGATCGCGCAGGTTATGCAAGGAGCGTTCGCCCGTCCATACAGCAGTCGCAGTCCCAATCCATCCAAGGCCGCGACCGACGTGCCCCGCGACACGGCCTTGAGCTGGACAGCCGGCAAAGACACCGTCTCGCATGACGTCTACTTCGGGACGAGTGACGCCGATGTCCAAAGCGCCACCAAGACGGATTCGAAGGGAGTGCTCGCTGCGGCGGAGCAGGCTGACAGCACTTACGATCCGCCCGGCCGCCTGGAATTCGGTCAAACCTATTATTGGCGCGTCGACGAAGTCAACGGCGTCAGTCCCGCCAAACCGACAAAGGGTGACGTCTGGAGTTTCACGACTGAGCCGCTCTATTGCCCGGTCCAGGACATCGTGGCCACGGCTTCGCTTCCCACGGCGGAAGGCTCCGGCGGACCCGAGGTCACCGTCGATGGCTCCGGCCTGATCGATGACCTGCACGGCACCGGCGGGGCCACTATATGGTCGGGCGAGGGCGTCGCAGGCGATCCCGTCTGGCTCCAATACGATTTTGACCGCGTCTACAAGCTCTATGGGATGCACGTCTGGAACTACAATGGCGTGTACGAATTCATCCTCGGCTTCGGGCTCAAGGACGTCACGATCGAATACGCCACGGAGCCAAATGAGTGGATGATTCTCGGTGATTACGAATTGGCCAAGGGCACCAACTTGTCCACCTATGCCGGCCAGCAGATCGACCTGGATGGCCTGATGGCGCGCTCGATTCGGATCAACGTCAACAGCACCTACTCCGACGGTCTGCAAGCCGGTCTGAGCGAGGTACGGTTCCTGTACAAGCCGGTCTTCGCGCGGCAACCGCAGCCCGAGAGCGGCGCCACCGAGGTCAGCCGAGATGCCGCTCTGAACTGGCGTGCCGGCCGCGAGGCGGCCTCCCACCAGGTCTATTTCGGCACGGACAGCAATGCGGTGGCCGAGGGTGCGGTGGCACCCGCTACCGTCCCGACAGCCACCTACGATCCCGGCGCTCTGAACCTCGGGAAAACGTACTACTGGACGATCGATGAGGTTAACGACGCTGAAACCCCGAGTGTCTGGGACAGCGCCTTGTGGAGCTTCACCGTGCAGGAGTATGTGCCTATCGATAACTTCGACAGCTATACGGACGAGGAAGGCAGCGAGATCTTCAGCACCTGGCTGGATGGGTACAACATCACCACCAACGGCTCGCAGGTGGGTCACGACGACCCGCCCTACGCGGAGACAGCTAACGCTCACAGCGGGCAAGCCATGCCGCTACAGTATGAGAACACGGGCAGCGCCTGCCACTCGGAGGCCGAGCTGGCCTTCACCTCGCCTCAGGATTGGACCGCCAACGGGGCCGACACGCTGTCGTTGTACTACCGCGGCAACCCGACCGGCTTCCACAAAGTGGCGGAAGACAACATCATCATGAACGGCATCGGTACGGATATCTGGGGCACCACGGACCAGTTCCGTTTCGTCTACAAGCAACTG
>CAYNQP010000739.1:0-2273 GCA_964399325.1 uncultured Pirellulales bacterium | reverse complement strand
AGTGCGAGCTGCCCGGAGTCCCGTGGTCATAGCCGGCGTCACCGCTGACGATCTTTCCGTCGTTATCAGTCGCGTACAAGCGCGAGGCCTGCGACAGTTGCTTGAGGTTGGACAGGCAGACGGCGCGCTTCGCTCGCTCGCGGCCGGAGACGCCGATGGCGGCCAGGTTCAACAGAAGGAATAGGATCAAGACGATCAGAACCGCGAGGTCTCGTTTTGTGATGTGTCTCGTCGATGCCATTGCCGGTTGTCCTCCAAGTCTCCGCCGGGTTCGAGGCGGTTGTGCATTTGGCAGAAATTAAGGCTCTTGCCCGATGGCCCACACGGCGTTCTTGGCGTCCGTGATGAGGACCGAGTAGTCTCTTGAGTCCGTCACGATCAGTGTGTTGTCAGCGGCAATGACCGGGAAGGCAGGCCAGCCGCCTGTGTCGAGTCGATTGAGCAACGAGCCTGAAGAGTCAACGACGTAGATGCTCCCATCGTCACCGGCGGCATAGATCAGGCCGGTCTTGTCTACTGTGAGGGTAAAAGCCCCGACATCGCCTAGCCGCGTCACCCATGTGATGCTGCCGTTCGGATCGACTGCTCGCAGGTACGGGTCGTCCAGACTGACGTAGATGGTCCCATCGGGCCCGATGACCGGCTCGGACCAGCCGTCAGAGTCCTCGGCATCTATCGTGCTGCCCCTCTTGGCCGGCTTGATATCGGCCAGATCGGCGGACCAGAGAATGGTCCCGTCGTTCGGCTCGATCGCGTACAAATGACTGTCGTAGAGCAGGGTCTGGTAGATGGCGCCGTCTTTGCCCACGACGGGCGACGCAAAGGGCCAGCCGCCTGATTCGAATTGACACACCCACATCGAGTTTCCGTTCTCCGGATCGAGCGCGTAGAGATTCGGATCGTACAGCCCCGCAACGTGAACGGTCCCGTCGGCGGCAATCGATGGGGACGCGAAGATCGCTCCGTTGTCGCGACGTCCCGGTCCCTTGGTCCGGAATTGCCACAACTCGGTTCCGTCTCGGTCGAAGGCGTAGAAGGTCCCGTCGGTCGATCCGACGTAGACGCTGCCGTTGGCTCCGACGGCGGGCGACGCGTAGATGGCGCCTGCCGTGTCCTGCGTCCAGCGCAACCGGCCGTTGGGATCGATGGCGTAGAGCTTTCCATCCTGACTGCCGACGAACAGACTGCCGTCGGGGCCGATGCTCGGCGCGCTGAGCAGCGCTGAATTGACATCGAGAATCCACAGGCTTCTGCCGTCGCCGTCGAGCGCGTAGAGCTTGCCGTCCTCGCAAGCGACGTGGATCTGGCCTTCAGATGCCACCGTGACACTGCTGACCACGGCGCCGCCCGTCTCGAACATCCATTTGACATCGAGTTCTATCGGCCCCTGGTTTGGGCTTTGCCCGCTTCGCGCATAGTCGCCCCCGAGTGAGGGCCACTTGGCCTCTGCCCAAGATTCAACTTGATTGGCGTCCGCAGCCGACGGGGCGGCAATGACCCGTTCTGCGGCTGCGCCGACCAGGATTGACAGGAATGCCATGACGACGAGAGACGGTTTGGCGCTCATTGGAATCTCCCTTTACTCGCACTTGTATGGTTCAGCTCCTGCGGCGTATCCGTTCGCTTACGATACACACTCCCTATTATAGGACACAGCAGGCGGGATTGCAAGCGTCTCGATCCGCCAATCTAGGAACCTCTGTTCCAGGCGTGCCACCGTGTCGCCGGACGGTATCCGGAGGCGATATTCGCAGCCTGACAACCCGCGCCGGAGCCACGATATTCTCCAAATTGCCCTTGACGGCCGGTGGCGAATCCGTTCTATTTTACACCGTTGTAGCCAGGGAGCGACGTACCCCCATGTTTCCTCCATCCTATCTGACTATTCACGGATATCAGAGGGACAGCCAAGGGCGGGGGATAAGTCCGCTTCGCTCAGGGCAAGCTCTTGGTCGAAATGACAATTGTCCTTATCCGTGTCTCTGCAAGTCCACCGGCAAACGTGAATCGCACCCGTGTGGATTGTGTATGTGCAAATTCTCGGGCACGGACGTTTCAGCCAATGGATGGACCAGGGTGGCTGGCCAGGATATTTTCACAGACACAACCCGTTCGGCGCTACATCAGCTCCCAGCCTTGGCGGTATTCGCGTTTCAGCAAAGCGTTGGCCTCTGGAGTATTGGTGAACTGCATGGCCGACGAGTTCCATTTCAGCTTTTTCTCGAAGCGCAGGGCGACCAGGCCCAGGCAGACGGTTTCGGCGAAGGGGTAGA
>CAYNQP010000738.1:0-2275 GCA_964399325.1 uncultured Pirellulales bacterium | reverse complement strand
GGCAGGTTGTAGGGCCCCTCCACACCGACGATCACATGAATGAACCCCAGCCCGACGATCGCCAGCACGCCCGCGACGCACAACGTTACCGACGTCCTCTCATACCACTTCGGCGGCTTGCTCTGCACCTCGCCACCGCAGCGCGGACACTTCTCGGCCCTCTTGGGCACGCGTTTCTTACATTGCGGGCATCTGCTCCGCCCCATTCCTTATCCTCAGACAACGATTCGCTTTGAAGCCAAAAATGCAGACCGAGTCTGATTGTACCGCACGCAGCCGGTACCTCCAAGGCATATGCACGAGTTGGGTATGCGGGGGTGCGGCCGGCTGACGGTGGCAAGTCTTGTCATCTGGCACGGGGCACTCGTAGGGGCGAATAATCATTCGCCCTGCCTCGTGTCCGTGCCACTGGTCAGTTCCCAGAGAAGGGCGAATGGACAGGTGTCCAGAAACACGATATTCCCTATTTGTGCCACCCTATTCCGGCCACACCCGTACGCGGCGAATGGAGGCACAGACTCGGATTGCCCTGCACTGCGAAGAATCGGTGGAGAGTATCTCGCCCTATTGGACCATCTTCTGCCTGCCGGCGACTTCCACAGTCTTCGCCTGACCATCCCTCACATCGAATGCAGACAGATTGCTGGCGAGGCACTTCTCCTCGTGAACACCTCCCCCATATCCGCAAAGGAAATCATATTCTCCATCAGGCAGATCGAAGCGGACATCAATCTGTCTCTTGTGTCCAGGGGCGAGAGTGAGGCTGTGGGGCAGCGCATTAGTCTTGCCGACGGTCCAGGCATGCTTTTTGCCGGCGGAAATGCCTCCCTCGTGCCACCGGGGTTCGGATCCGCCAATCTCAAAGCTTTGCCGCGTAACCATCGCAAAAGAAGGGCCGTCAGAGACAGCTAAGCGCGGCCTCGTTGGATTCTGCCCGGCCAACAGCGTCAAGGCGAGATCCTGGCTGAATAGCTCAATCGGATTGTCTCCGGTATTCTCGATGCTAATTGTCGCCACAGGCGTGCCGTCCTTGTCCGTGCGGACGGACGACATGAGGCGCAGTCCTGTGAGCTTTGACCATTTCGGGCCCTCCGGCGCGCGTCCAAGATACTCGAATCTTCCGATTCGACCGTCTCCCGGGTTAAGGGGCTGGCATACATGCTTGGCGTCAATGCAGATTGCTTGTCCCGCGTAGGGGCGGAGCCCGTCCTTGACCTTCTCGGACACATACATCACGTAGATTCCGCTGTATAAAGTGCAGCCATCCCAGCGATCAAAGATCGCGACACCGCAGTATTTGCCGGGGGAACGGATGCCCCCTTCGCACATGCCGGGCGGCAAAAGCAGGTCGCTCCCAAGAGACACGCCAGCAGTATGACCGATCGCTTCATGTCCTGCTCCGCACACAACGGTGACTACTCCAAGTCTTTCGCGACTCGCAACAAGTCCGCCGGACTTCGAGCGTTTGCTTCATTCTTGTGGGCCGGGGGTGAGTGTGTCCGACCAGATCACACTGCCCGGTTCGCCGTCGGCGTACGACGATTTCAGGAAGCGGTGGATGTGGGGCAACTGCGCCTGCAGCTCTTGTTCGGAGAGTCGTTCTCCCAGCATGCGTCCGTCTCTGGTCCTGACGGTGTAGACAGGCCCATCGGGGCTCGCCAGTGCTGTCAAGACCTCGTGCCGTGTCTGGACGTGGACGATGACCGGGAGTGTCTGGTCCGGACTCCCAGGTCGCATGAGGACCACCCGCTCGCTGCAGCCCGAAAGCGCGACTATGCCTGACCACAACAGCAATAACGGTGCCTTACGCATGTTTCTACCTCCTTTGAATCATCCAGCTTCTGTGAATCTACCGCCCACAGAAGCGACTCTCAAGGAAGAACTTCCGGCAAGAGGCAAGACCGGTATGGCCGGAATACGGCGGCGAGACATACGCGCTCTGCGTAGGGCGTGTGTTCCGGTTCGCCGGTAGAGCCGCAACATTTTGCGTCTCAGAGACCCAGGATTGTGGAGACGCAAAATGTTGCGTCTCTACAAGCGATCCGATGGCGCCTTGGTCAAGGTCCGCCACCGTATTCCGATTGTACTCAGCAAAACGACAGGCAACAGGAATCATACGGATTATGATTAATTCGTGCGCTCCGTCTTGTCATCCCTTCGGCTTCGTTCAGGGCAGGCTCTGAACGAAGTGAAGGATCTGGGCTGCGAGTGGTAAGAGCCTCCTATGCGATGGCCAGATCCTTCGCGATGCTCAGGATGACAAAGTGCTGTCGCG
>CAYNQP010000737.1:0-2282 GCA_964399325.1 uncultured Pirellulales bacterium | reverse complement strand
AGATTGTGGTGGGAGGGCAAACCAGGAAAGCCTATCGACGGCTTGCTTTCTGAGCTTCTGGCCGGCCAAGGCACGCTGGAGAGCCCCTATGTTATCGACACACTCGACGACATCGATTTGATAAAGGGTTTCCCATGCGAGCAGGAAAGCCACTACAGGCTCGGATTCCTGGCAGGTGATGGAACACCGGAGAATCCATACCTGATCGAGTCGGTCGAGCAGATCGATTGGCTCAACCAGTGTCCCTACGAACAGGATGCGTCCTACCGGCTGGCGTTCGTGACGGGCGAAGGGACGAGGGAAGATCCTTACCTGATCCACACGGCCGGTGAACTCAACCTGCTTGGCAAGTGCCCGTATGAGTTGGACAAGTACTTCCGGTTGATGGAGAACATCGACCTCTCGGGCGTGACGTATTCCGGGGCCGTGATTCCACGCTTCGAAGGCACGTTCGACGGCAACCGGCGGGCCATCTCGAATCTGACGATCACGGATGGCGCGGGGCTGTTCGGTCTGCTGGCCTCCGGGGCTCAGGTCAGGGATCTGGGAGTGGTGGATGCCAATGTAGCGGGCTGGCACATGCATAGCGGCGCGCTAGTGGCGTATAACGCGGGCACCGTGCGGAACTGCTACAGCACCGGAACCGTCAGTGGCAATTACTGGACCGGTGGACTCGTCGGCACCAACGTCGGCAGCGTCACCGGCTGCTATAGTGGCGGTACCGTCAGTGGCGACCTTTGGACCGGCGGGCTCGTCGGCGGCAACGACCTCGGAAGGATCATCGCCAGCTACAGCACAGCCGTGGTCGCAGGAAACATCTGGGTCGGTGGCCTCGTGGGCGAGGACCGCGGCTGGCTCGAGATGAGCTACAGCACCGGCACGGTTAGTGGAGAGCAAGATATCGGAGGGCTCGTAGGCAGGGGCGGGGGCGGTGCGGTGGCGTGCTTCTGGGACATGGAAAGCTCCGGGCTTTCGAGCAGCCCGGATGGAGTCGGCAAAACCACCGCCGAGATGCAGACGGGCCAGACCTTCACCAGCACCGGCTGGGACTTCACCCACGAGAGGTTCGACGGGACGGTCGCAATGTGGTGGATTCGCGAAGGTCAGGACTATCCCCGCCTGTGGTGGGAGAAATACCGCACGGGCCGCGGGACCGCGGACGACCCTTACCAGATCGCTACCGCGGCTGATTTGATCCTGCTGGGCGACAGCCCGGAGTATTACGACAAGCACTTCATCCTGACGGCTGACATCGACCTGGACCCGAATCTCCCGGGCCGCAAGGTCTTCGACACGGCCGTCGTCGCCCCGGACGTTGACCCCATCAGGCCCTATCTTGTGGGGGTGGCTTTCTACGGCGTCTTCGACGGCAATGGCCACACAATCTCGCATCTGACCATCGCGGGTAGCAGACTTGTGGGGCTGTTTGGCCTGCTTGGATCCAAGGCAGAAGTCAAGCGTCTTGGCTTGGTGGATGTCCGCATTGAGGGCACCGACGAGTGCACCGGTGGACTCGCGGCCGTCAATCTGGGCACAGTGACGCACTGCCATGCGACAGGCGCGGTCGATGGTCATTGGTGTGTTGGTGGCTTGGTCGGAGAGAATCACGGCGCGGTGAGCCGGTGCTATGCGGCTTGTTTCGTGAACGGAGACTCGCATGTTGGTGGGCTCGTGGGAGAGAATGACTACCATGATGATAGCATGGTGATCGCATGCTACAGCATTGGCGCAGCTACGGCCGGCGGAAATGCCGTCGGCGGGCTGGTCGGAGCCAACGGCGGTGCTGTCGTCAATTGCTACAGCCATAGTGCCGTCATGGGTGACTCGAACGCGGGCGGTCTGATCGGACACAACGGGGCCGCTGTAACCAACTGCTACAGCACCGGTGAGGTGACGGGGAGCACGCGGCTCGGCGGACTCATAGGATACGAAAACGACGATGCCCGCGTCCAGGTGAGCCACTGCTTCTGGGACGGTCAAACATCAGGACAACCCACGAGCCATGGAGGCACGGGACTGACCACCACAGAGATGCAGGCGGCCGGCACATTCCTCGACGCCGGCTGGGACTTCATAGGCGAGACGGCCAGCGGCACGGAGGACATCTGGTGGATTCTCGACGGCCGGGACTATCCACGGCTGTGGTGGGAGGGGGGCGACGAGGCGGCGCAGTTTTAAGTTCTTAGTTCTGAGTTTTGAGTTGGTGGACTTGTACGCTCTCTCAGGCCGAATGCGGCATTCAGCAGCAACGGCCGGTCCTACTGGAAATCGAAGAGCGACTG
>CAYNQP010000736.1:0-2302 GCA_964399325.1 uncultured Pirellulales bacterium | reverse complement strand
CATGGACAAGCAGCGGATCACCTTCTATGCAGTCTTGGCACTTGCCTGGCTCACGAGCCGCAAACGCCTTTAGGTTCGCATAATGGATGCGTCTGCCCCATTCGAACCCCCCACCTTGGTAAAACAGGTTCTTCCTGAATATGACTCTGTCGGCATCATCTCTGATCCCAATCCGGACGTAATCATCAATGAACCCACGTGATGAAGTCTCGACACCATTCATTTTCGAGAATATGTTGTTGACGAAGACATAGCTTGACCCGCGCGTGCTTTCCCGATCGTCGGAATAGAACCCAATTCCGACATTATACAAGGTGTTATTGAAAAGATAGATATTCATTGTCCTCCAGGTGACGAGCCCGTAGCGTTCTATGTTATATATCTTGTTGCCAATTATGTACGAATTCGCTATGACACATTCATCATCTACTCTAATGCCGTTCATCGAATCATGTATGTCATTGAATAGGACCCACGTAAGCCTACCTCCTTCGTTTCCCGGAAGCAGAGCAGTGCCGTCGGAACCATGCACGGGACGAGGACGGGGGTCCACGCCAAAGGCTCGATCTTTCGTCGTGTAGCCGTACATCTCATTCTGGGAAATAATGACGTGCTCAGAATCCTTCAAGTCAATGGCATTCTCCCTGTCTCCGTGCATTACGTTTCTGCCGATGTACACATATTTCGCCCACTGCTCATTTTCACAGCAGCTTCCTCCACATGCATTTACCTGCAACGAATCTCCGTCGTTGTGGTGTATGTGATTGTCCAGCACCCATATTCTCTCGGTCCCGTCAAACACACCGATACCGTGCATGTCGGTGCCGCCGCCTACGGGCACGTTGCCGTTATGATGTACGTGATTGCCATAAAGGATGACGTCGTGCGTGAGCGCATCTCTCCCGCCTGCGACGGCAATTACCGAACCCCTATCACGTGTTCTACCATGCATTTCCAGGTTTCTTATGGCAATGTGTTCGTATACTTGCGGAACATATTCCCGATGGAAGCTGATTCCCGTATTGACCAACTCAAGATTCTCGATGATGAGATATCTGCCGCCGACTCTTACCGAAGAATCCTCAATGCGGACGCGGGAGCGGGGATCCGCCCCTCTTATGAAGATAGGTTTGTCCGCTTCTCCCAGCCCCCCAAACCAGCTCCATGAGAAATGGTAGGGTCCACCATGCACTTCCACCACGCTCCCAGCCCCCAACTCGCCCGGAATGGTAGCTCTCGGCTTGTCGGCGGTTCCGTAGGGATTCCGGCCATCGATGGCATCAGGATTGGTATTGTCGACGTAGTGCGTGTAAGGTCCATTCCCAGCATCTCGATATGGCTCAGGACCGGAGCCAAAATCGTAGGTCTGGCCCTCATACATCCGATGCGTTTCAAAAATCCCAAAGTCCGGTGCGGGCATTCCTATCGGAGGTTGCCATGTGCCGAAGTCCGCCGTGATGGTCTTGTTGCCATCCATGGTCAGATTCAGAACCAGCCTCCTCCCATGCGCGTCTCCCCCCCAGCCGGTGAAGCAATAGCCGGTATCCGGTCTCGGCACAAGTTCGACCGCCTCACCCTCGTCATACGCAGCCTTGTCGGGCGTCACTGCCACCGAACCGTGATTGGCCCTTGCGGTCAATGTATAGGAGGCCGCATAGGAGGCGGACGTCGGAAACATGGCCGCTACGATGGCTGCAAACGCACATGCCCAAATAGCAACCGTCTCTTGGCATCGTGCGTTGGACATTGACTTGCTCACGCGGTTCATTAGCATGCACCTAAGTTGGTCACGTCAGTTCTATCGTGTGTCTCATTACCCGGCCCCAGCCGAACTGAAGTCGATACGACTGTACGCAAAGGCCCGCTCTTCTGTTTTCTCTGTGATGAGTCTCCGGTAAGCACGCGCGGCGACACCAACAGTATTGCGCCCTTCCGTGAGAGACGAGAGAGCAAGTCCCCACGAGCTCACTTCCCGCCGGCTTGAACGATTGTCTCAATTTCCAGCCGTTCATCCGCTGTCAACACGTCGGTCTTCCCGTCGATCGTCAACGCCTCTTCGAACTGCTGCTTCGCTTCCACAAGGTTGTTGAGTTTAACGCAAATGCGCCCCAACTTCAGAAGAGCCTTGGCCCGCTGGCGAGTATCGGAAGGCAACAATTTCACGAGTCTTTCAAAATCGGTCTTCGCCTCACCGAGTCGGCCCTCCATATTTGACAGAATGATGCCTCTTGTATCGAGAAGATGCGGATCATTGCGCGACAGACTCAACCCTCTATTCGCCAGTTGCAGCGCCGCCGGGTAC
>CAYNQP010000735.1:0-2316 GCA_964399325.1 uncultured Pirellulales bacterium | reverse complement strand
TCTTCGAGAAGATCCGGCACGTGTGTTTCATCGGCCATACGCACATGCCGGGCGTTTTCCTCGATGAGCCGGATTTCTATCTGCCCGACGAGCTGGGCGGGGTCTATCCCATCATCGAAGAGGAAAAGGCCATCATCAACATCGGCTCCGTCGGCCAGCCTCGGGACAAGGATAACCGCGCCAGCTATGCCTACGTCGAAGAAAACAAGGTGCATTTCGTCAGGCTGGAATACGATTTCGAAGCGACGATGAAGAAGATATACGCCATCGACCGTCTGGACAACTTCCATGCCGAACGGCTGCGGGACGGACGGTAGTCGTGCCTGTGACATCCACGGGCCAAATACAAAGGATTCTATGAGCTTTAGAACACTATTGAGTCTGATACTTGTTGGCTTTTGCTTGCTGTGTGGTGGGTTGGTCGTTGAGTCGGGGTTCTTCCGCGCGGCGCCGCCTGCGACCGATGTGAAGGAGCCTGCGTCAAGCCGGCAGGGCTTGCTCCTCTTGCAGCAGACCGCCGACGTGGCGGGCCAACCAGCGGCTGTCCAAACCCCGGCGGCCCCGACCCCGCAGCTTCAGGCAGCGGATTCCGGAGATTTCGGAGCGATAGGCGGGGCCGATGTGGACGTCACGCTGGGCTCGACCGACCCCGAGTCCGGGTACAAGTTCCAACTGGTGCTGGATTCGAAGGGCGCCGCCATTCGACAGGCTACGTTTAGCGGATTCAAGAACCGCAACCGTGAGAATCCCGAGCCTCTGGTGTTTCTCTCTTCCGTTCCGTTGGGCGGTGGGCGTGAAATACTGTCCATGGCCACTCGGAGCGTCTCGCTCATCAACCAGGAGCGTTTGCTCCCGCTCGGGGAGCTGGCCTGGAAAGCGTTCAACGTTGTGAGCAGAGGTAGCAGCCAGACGGCGTCTTTCGAGGCCACCATCACAGACCCGCAGGACAAGCCCCTGTTGAGGCTGACCAAGTCTTACCGGGTCGCACCGGAGACCTATCTACTTGAGTGTACGCTGACGATTGATAATCTGACGGATGCCCCGCAGAAGATCGGCCACGACCTCCAGGGTCCCGTAGGATTGGAGCGGGAGGCCTTCCGGCAGGATATGAGGAAGGCGGTCGCCGGGTTCGGGGACGCCGAAGGCCAGATCAACACGTCGCGACTCAACGCCAAGGCCTTGGCGAAGGACAAGACCGGCCGAGGCGTACCCCTGGAGCCGAGGAAACCCGGCGAGGAATTCCTTTGGGTCGCTGCGGTGAACAAGTACTTTGCCGCCATTCTCGTGCCGGTGCCGGACGGCAATGAGCCATATTGCGATTGGGTCGCCACCAAAATGGCCAAGTACTACAATGTGGACGGGGACAACGACAGCGGAGACGAAACCGTTGGAGTGGACCTCTCAACGGCCATCGCGACCTTGGACGCCGCCGGACAGGCAGGCGGCTCCAGAACGTACCACTTCCAGCTCTATCTGGGCCCGAAAGACAAGAGCCTGTTCGACAAAGACGATCTCTACCACAGGCTCGGTTTCATGCAGGTGATCGACTTCATGCCCTGCTTCTGCTGTCCGGAGCAGATCATCAATCCTCTGGCCTTCGCTATTCTGGCCATCATGAAGGGGATGCACGCGTTCATCCCCAACTATGGCGTGGTCATCATCATCCTGGTCTTCCTGATGCGGCTGGTCATGCACCCGGTCACCAAGAAGAGCCAGATCTCCATGAGCAAAATGAGCAAGCTGGCTCCCCGAGCCGAGGAGATCAAGAAGAAGTACGCCAACAGCAAGGCCGAGATGAACAAGAAGCTCATGGAGCTCTACCGCGAGCAAGGGGCTTCGCCGATCATGGGCTTCTTGCCGATGCTCGTGCAGATGCCGGTCTGGATCGCTCTTTGGAGCGCCGTGTATACCAGCATCGACCTGCGTGGCGCCGCCTTCCTGCCGTTCTGGATTACCGATCTGTCGGTCCCTGACGCCCTGGTGAGGTGGTCGCCCGTCACGATACCGATGCTGCATTGGAAACTGGAATCACTCAACCTGCTGCCGATCCTGATGGGCGTGGCGTTCTACTTCCAGCAAAAGCTGATGCCCACCCAGGGCGCGACGACGAATCCCCAGATGGCCCAGCAGCAGAAGATGATGGCGATCATGATGCCGCTGCTGTTCCCCTTGATGCTGTATACCGCCCCCTCCGGCGTGAACCTGTACATCATGGCCAGCACCTTCGCCGGCGTGATCGAGCAGCACGTCATCCGCAAGCACATCAAGGAGAAGGAGGAAATGGAGGCTAAGGGTCTGGTCCCCACCACGAGCAAG
>CAYNQP010000734.1:0-2316 GCA_964399325.1 uncultured Pirellulales bacterium | reverse complement strand
CTCTTCGTAGTAGTCCGGTGAAGAATCTGCGGCCCGCGACGAAGCACTCATCGCCGAAGCAGCACCGGCCCCCACCATCAACATTCGCTTCGAGAACTCTCGTCGATTCATCGTTATCTCCTTGTCCCAATCCGTTCGTAGTGCGTGAACTCACCTGGCGTTCATTCGACGTTGGGACGGCCCGGCGAGGGGTACGCACCAAAGGTCCGGTTCTCTACACCGTCCGGGCGCCGTCCCCACGATTGCTCGGCCGCAAGAGGCGGCGCAGCAACGATAGTCAATCATCAATTCCGAAGCTCGTCTTCCAGCGTATCCAGGCCCATGATGACGTCGTGCATGAACACGCGCCTACCGCTCGGCGTGTCGCAGGCGGCGTACGTTTGCCCGCGCTGCGGATCGTAGTAGGCATACCACGTGTAGCCGGAGAGCCATTCGTAGTCTTCGTCATCAACCTGCGCGTTCTGGCCGTTCCCTAACGGAATCTCTTTCATGATGCTCTTGCCTCCGCTCGTATTCGTGACGTTCCTGCCTGCCGATTGCCACATCTCCAGTAATCGTAGGATAGGCAACCCGTTCCCATGCTGATCTATGATATGTCGACCAAGACCAATCCTCAACAGTATTCACCGATCCGTGCCTCGGATACCTGGCAGCATGATAGCAGATTCCAGTCCAATATCCGTATGGGCCCCAGAATCCCCATGTCGAATATCGCTTCAGTTTTCTGATTTCCCGCTTGACATCTTTTGCCATACCAGATACCAGTACATAATTGGAAGTCAGAGCGTGTACTTCTCTCGTCTGCACATCATCTTCCGAAATAGGTAAAACGATGTCCAACCTAAGACGGCCACCGTCTCGCCGTGAAGATGGTCTGTCTCCGCCCGAAAGGGATTCTCGGGAGGACCGGAAATGAAGGTGTGCACACAAGCGATCAGGTGGAGAGTGCACCTTGGATGTAACCCATCCAAAACCCCAAGACCACCGTGATTCGGTGCGCCCCATTGGTGTTTCCGCTTCTCGCGGCCGCAGCGCGCGGCGCGCCCATCACGTTCTCATGTAGCAACCAAGGTTCCGCGAATAGGTGTGTAAACACATGACGGTTACGTGCATCGGAGATGTCAGGGGGATGTTCTTGAGGACAGCAAGAAGGTGCCCTCCGTGGATGACGGACAAGAGTGTACGCAGAGCCACCTTTGTGGCCAGACAGACATATAGAAAGGGAAGAGATGAGCGACTATCAGAGTAATCTTGAAGAGCTTCTCGCAAGATGCATGTCAATCAGGCCACAAGAGAGGCATTCAACGCGGATCCAATGGAGTTTCTGAAGAAGCACGGCTGCGATTTTGCCAAGATACAGGCACTCCGGAACAAGGATCGGGCGGAGTTCCATAAGACGCTGCTGGCCGTAGGCTACAAAGGGAAGGTAACGGCAAAGACCAAGTGGTTCGGCGTGGCACTCCTATTTGACGAGGAAGCAACGCAGTCTCTCATTGATGGGACAATGGACGCTACAGAACTGGCGGCGGCTATTGCCGGAGCTTTGTCCTTGATACCCGCCATAGATGCAATTGCGGCTGCGGCCGCGGCAATACTGGCAGCCGCCTTGCTTCTGGAGAAGATGGGAATCAAATGGGCCGACAAAGGCAAAGGAGTCCACTTCAATCTGTACTGGTCGACGGTGCTGGCGATTACAAGCATGACCCCCGTGTTGCTGTTGCCTGATCTTATTCCGCTGTCAAACTAGGCGTTGGGCACCTTTGGCTGAAACCCGTAGGCAACCAGGAATACCAGGACATAGAACCGTATACACAGGGTGACAGTGGGGTCGTTGAGGACGTCAACCCACGATGCTTCGAGCCGATCATGACCCGCATTCTCGTAATATGAATGCGGGTGTTCGGCTCAGCGGGGAGTGCCGAGTATCTTGAGGGAGTCTTCGATGACGGGGAGGGTCTTGGTCTCAACGTTGGGGTTGTCGGCCTTGCCGGTGACCTCCATGCGGACGACCGCCCCGCCGAGACCTTCGGTCAGGGACTGGAGCAGCGAGGGCTTGGCCGCAGCGACGCGCTTGCCCCGCGCGGTCAGCGTCAGGTTCACGTCGCCATCGGTCAGGTTCATCGTGCCGGCCCCGACGAAGGCCAGGTTCTTGCCGGACATGTCGAACTTCGTGATGAGCAGCTTGTTGCGCCGGAGATACGATTCGATCAGCATCCGCTCGAAGGCGTAGTCCGTCGGCTCGGTCAGACTCAGCACCGCCAACAGGTTCGCCAGCGGGGAGACCTTGCCCACCTGCATGTCCGCGACGTCAATGCG
>CAYNQP010000733.1:0-2327 GCA_964399325.1 uncultured Pirellulales bacterium | reverse complement strand
GCCCCGGCGGCACCGGCCGCGAGCAGAACAGCAATCAACAGGCAGGTTTGGGACTTCATGGGATGCTCCCTTTCCCATAATGAATGTAGGACGCCGCACGTCATCTGTCGGCCATTGTCCTCTCGTAAGACGTCGCGTCAAGGCGGAAGAGACAGTAAATTGAGTGTAAAACCGCCACCAGGCCCCGAGCATAGGTCCTATTCGACCTATAGGATCTATGGGACCTGTCAGCCCCGGCCGGGCGGCGGGCCACAACGATTATTCGCCCCTACGAAGGCTTGACAATGGGCCAAAATCACGGATAATCTGGTAATTTTGCAGCGGGCCCGTTTGGAGCGATGCCGTAGGGCCGAATGAGGATTCGCTCTTACATATGCCCTTACGGGCACACTACAAACAATGAATCGAGATAGGGGATATGACAAAGGAAGTTGAACCGCCGAGAGATAATTTTGAAGATATGCCGATTCTTGACGAGCTCAAGAATTCATATCTGAACTATGCGATGAGCGTCATCGTCTCGCGTGCGCTGCCGGACGCCCGGGACGGCCTGAAGCCCTCGCAGCGGCGTATTCTCGTCGCGATGAACGACCTGAACCTCGGCCCCAGGAGCACGCACCGCAAGTGCGCGAAGATCGTCGGCGATACGGGCGGCAACTACCATCCGCACGGCGATCAGGCCACATATGGGACGCTTGTTCGCCTGGGCCAGAATTGGAACATGCGGTATCCCCTGGTCGATCCGCAGGGGAACTTCGGCAGTATCGACGCCGATCCGCCGGCCGCCATGAGGTACACCGAAGCCCGCATGGCCGCACCGGCCATGGAAATCCTTCAGGACATCAACTACGACACCGTCGACTTCATCCCCAACTACGATGAGACGCGGATGGAGCCCGTGGTGCTGCCTTCGAGATTCCCGAATCTGCTGGTCAATGGCTCGACCGGCATCGCGGTCGGGATGGCAACCAACATTGCACCGCACAATCTCCGCGAGGTCTGCGAGGCCTTGCTGCTGGTTATCAACGATCCCAAGTGCGGCTTCAAAGACATCATGAAGGTCCTGCCCGGCCCGGACTTCCCTACCGGCGGGATTATCTGCGGCAGAAAAGGCATCATCGACGCCTACACCACGGGCCGGGGCCACCTCAAGGTAAGAGCCAAGACAGAGGTCGAATCGAGCAAGCGCGGCAGAGAGCAAATCATTGTCACCGAGATTCCCTACACGGTCGTCAAGACCACGATTGTCTCCAAGATCGCCGACGGCGTCCATAGCGGCGCGCTGCCCGAGATCGCCGACGTCCGGGACGAGTCGGACCGGCACGGTCTGCGCATCGTCGTCGAGCTCAAAAGAGATGCCGATGCCGAAATCGTCCTGAACAAGCTGTATCGCTACACGCCGCTGCAGACCACCTTCGCGATTGCCAATATCGCATTGGTCAACAAGCAGCCCGAGACGCTCAACATCCGCGAACTTCTGCAGTGCTTCATCAACCATCGCAAAGAAGTCATTCGACGACGCAGCCAGTTCCTGCTGAAACGCTGCCGCAATCGCGCCCACATCCTTGAAGGCTTGCTCCTCGCGGTCGCCGATATCGACGAGATCATTGAGATCATCAAGAAATCCCCCGATGCACCGACCGCGAAGCTGAACTTGATGGCCAAGCCGCTCAAGCTCATCGAGGCCGCGACGCTCAAGAAGCTCCTGCCCGAGGCGTTTGTCAGAGAAAAGAGCAAGGGCAAACACTATCTCAGCGGCCCCCAGGCCGATGCCATCCTGACGATGCAGTTGCAGCGACTGACCGGCCTGGAAATGGAGAAACTCGCCAAGGAGTACGCTGACCTCGTCGAGCAGATCGAAGGCTATGAGGCGATTCTGGCCAACGAGAACGTCCTGCTCGATATTATTCGAGAGGATCTGCACGAGATAAGGGAGAAGTACGGCGACAAGCGGCGGACCCAGATTGCCGCGGCCGTGGAGGCGCTCGACATCGAAGACCTGATCGCCGATGAGGACGTCATCGTCACCGTCAGCCACAGCGGCTACATCAAGCGGATGCCGACCGATACCTACCGTCGTCAAGGCAGGGGCGGACGCGGCATTATTGGTTCCGACACCAAGGAAGGCGATTTCATTAAGCACCTCTTCATCGCCTCCACGCACGATTACCTGCTCATCTTCACGAACCGGGGCAAGTGCTACTGGCTGCGCGTCTACGATGTGCCGAGCATGACCCGGCAGAGCAAGGGACGAAGCATCGCCAATCTCTTGAACCTGGGCAACCAGCAGATCGCGTCGATCATTGCCGTCAGCAGTTTCGAGGATG
>CAYNQP010000732.1:0-2334 GCA_964399325.1 uncultured Pirellulales bacterium | reverse complement strand
CCATTGCGGCCAGATGTATCCAAACACACGTCCAAAAGCTTTCATGCCGGCTAATCTCTCCGATCGACAGTCCTGGCTTGATCCCGCCTCCACGGCGCCCCATCGCATTTGGCAAGCTCGCCAGCGTCGCGCACAAGAAGGCGGAGGGCCCACGGCCCAGAATAGCCGGCGCAAACTAACAGACTCACCCCCGGCGGTCAAGTCTAAAGCCCCGTGCGGTCCCTTGGGACGGGGGGCACAGTGGTCGTTGTCCGTTGGGTCGGACGGGAAACGTGGCGAAGAGTTGACAGGGCTAGTATCGCTTGCGGAAGCGGGCCGTGGGGATGTTCATGAGTTTGCGATACTTGGCGACGGTCCGCCTGGCCAGTTTGGGCACGCCCGCGTCCAACAGCTTGTCGCGGATCTCATCGTCGTTGAGCGGTTTGTTCTTGTCTTCCTCATCAATGATCTGCTGGAGCTTGACCCGGATGGCCTCCCAACTGTGGGCTTCGCCGTTGACGTCTTCGGTGGTCCCACCGCTGAAGAATTTGCGCAACGGCAGAACGCCCCAGGCGCATTGCAGGTATTTGCCTGACACGGCACGGGAAACCGTGGCCAGATGCACACCCACCTCGTCGGCGATCTTTGACATTGGCAGCGGGCGAAGCTGCAGCGGACCGCTTTCGAAGAAGTCCTGCTGATGTCTCACAATAGCCCGCGCGACTTTCAGCAACGTGTTCTTCCGCTGCTCGATAGCCTCGATGATCCATTGGGCCGAGCGCACGTTGTTAGCCAGGAACTTCCTCGCATTGTCGGCAATGTGCCTGTCTTGAGCCATCTCGGTATAGTAGCGGCTCAGCCGCAGGGGCGGCAGAACGGATTCGGCCAGGCGAACCGAGAACCCACCGGACTCGTTGGGCGACTCGACAATCACGTCCGGGGTAATGGGAATGTTCTCGTTGCGTCCGACCTGCAGGCCTGGTGACGTGTCCAGCTTGCTCATGCGCTCGATCGCCTGCTTGACGCGGCCGATGCTGCACTCCATCTTCTTGGCGATCTCGGGCAGGCCGTTCTCCAACAGGGCGTCCATGTGGTCCGCCACGAGCCGGTACTCGAAGCTCATGTCTTCGGCGCTCTGGGCGATCTGGATCAGCAGACACTCTCTCAGATCGCGGGCCCCCACGCCGGGAGGGTCCAACTGCTGCACCAGACGCAAGGCTTCGGTAAGATGCTCGACGGCGAAATCGTCCCGGTCTTTGTTGTGCAACTGTTCGAGGCGAACGCTCAGGTAGCCTCGGTCGTCGATGTAGTCGATAATGGCGTTGCCCGCCTTTTTGACCGGCTCATCAGCATCCACCAGCCCCCACTGGTCGCTCAGATAGTCATGCAGCGACTGCGGCGGGGCGGCTGTGTTATTGAGGGCTTCGAGCTTGCGGTCTCTTTCATCGGCATCGCCGCGAGCGCGGTAAGGGCCCGATTGATTGATGGAGTCCTTGAAGTCGTCTTCGAGGCGGTCGAGCCGCTCGAAATCCTCCGCCTTGTTGTTGTCCGTGTCGAGAACAAGGTCTTTCTCATTGATCTCATCGTCTTCCGAAGACTCCGATGAGTCCGGCGCCGGCTCCCCCTCATCCGGAGCGAGCTCCTCCAGTTCGAGGACGGGGTTGTTGTTGAGCTCCTGTTCGATGCGTTCCTGCAGTGCCAGGATCGGAAGCTGAAGAATCTCCATCGACTGGATCATGTGCGGAGCGAGCTTCATTCGCTGCTCCATCCGCATCCGTCCTGTCATTTCCAGCTTCATCTGTGCACCCTGGTGTGCTCCAAACGTTGGTCCTGCGTTCTCAAAGTGATCCTATGATAGCTTACCGGCCCGTTTCGTCAACATTGGGCCGTCGATTTGGCCGCCTTGCGGACAAAGCGCATACGCTTGGTTCCCGGGGGAGCCGACGCCCAGCGGCGTCCGTCGAAGTGCGAGTTGCCCGGCGTGCCGGCGCGGAATGCTCCGCGATGCCCTTCACAAGGTCCAGCCAGCGCGGTAGGTGTAGTGCAGGTACTGGTTGGCTTCAGGTTGGTTGGTGATTCTCATGTTCTCGCTGTCCCACAGAAGCTTGTGGCCTCCGGCGCGGATGCAGACGGTGCCCAACAGGACGGCCTCGGTCATCGGGCCGGCGAAGCCGAAGCTCGATTCGGTCGGCGTCCCTTCCTTGCAGGCCTTGATCCATTCTTCGTAATGCCCGATCGAACGCGGCAGACTCTCGGGCGGCAGTGGGTAGGCTTTCATCCTGGTTTCGGGAATCAGACGGGGGCTGTTGCCTCCCCATCCGTTCACCAGCATCGTGCCCTTGTCGCCCACGAAGA
>CAYNQP010000731.1:0-2349 GCA_964399325.1 uncultured Pirellulales bacterium | reverse complement strand
GTACATCCCCAAAAGCACTCCATGCAATGTTGACATCTTACCCGCGAGGCCCGAGGCATCGTATCATCCAGCTCGGATCGGCACAAGCGCGTCTCTGAGGGCGGCACAGCCTGAAGGCCGGGCGATCTCCACACGCGAAGCGGCGTTTCCTATGCCTTTACTAACTGTGTCTCGTAAAGTCCCTGGTAGATGCGGCACGTCTGCATGAGTTGCTCGTGCTCACCTTGGGCGATGATCCGCCCGCCGTCCATCACGACAATCATGTCGGCCGCCACCACCGTGCTGAACCGATGCGCAATGATGAACGTAGTGCGGTCCCGCATGACTTCTTCGATCGCCTTGTGAATCTTGGCCTCGCTGTCGGCGTCCACTTGACTGGTCGCTTCGTCGAAAATCAGGATGGCCGGGTTCTTCAGAATGGCCCGAGCGATGACAATGCGCTGGAGCTGCCCGCCACTGAGGCCGACGCCGTGCTCGCCGATGAGAGTGTCATAGCCCTTGGGCGACCGGCTGACAAACTCGTGCGCAAACGCCCGTTTGGCGGCGGCCACGATGTCCTCTTCGGTGGCGTCGTGCCGACCGTAGGCGATATTGGCCGCAATGGTATCGTTGAAGGTAATCACCTCTTGTGTCACCATGCCGATCTGATCGCGGAGGCTCTCCAGCGTCACCTCGCGAATGTCATGTCCGTCGATGAAGATCTGGCCGGAATCCGGGTCGTAGAAGCGCGGCAGCAAATTGGCCAGCGTTGTTTTGCCGGAGCCGTTGGGGCCCACGATGGCCACATTGTGACCGGCCGTGACTGTCAGGTTGACGTGATTGAGCGTGGGCCGTTCGGTCTGCGGGTAACTGAAGACGACGTCGCGAAATTCAACGTTGCCTTTGGGTGCAGGCAAAGCGGCGGCCCCGAGTTTCTCGAATTCGACAGGTTGGTCGACGACGTCGAAGACTCTCTCCGCGGCGGCGTTGGCTTGCTGCAATCTGTTCCAAATATCGCTGGTCTTACGCACCGCTTCGGCCGCCGCTCCCAGGAGCACCAACAGGGTCAGGAAGTCTGGTCCTTGCAGGCCGCCGCGCGTGACCCAGACCATGCCGATGATAATAGCGGCCGCGCCGAACACAATGCCCAACACCTCGAGCACCGGGTGGGACGCTGCATCTACCTTCGAAATACGCAGCAACTGCTTGAGTAACTGGCGGTTGATATGGGCGAACGCTTCCTGTTCGTGTTTCTGCTGGTTGTAGACCTTGACGACCCGCAGCCCCGCCATCACCTCCTGCAATTTGGCAAGCATCTGCGAACTGGCGACGAGCGAGCCGCGTGTGGCCTTCTTCATCTTCGAGCCGAATGTCCCCAGCAATGCCATCACAAAAGGCGCCCCGGCCAGAAATACCAAGGTCAACTGCCAGTTGATCGCCATAGCGAACGCGAGCATGAACAAGGCATTCATCGGCTCGCGCAGGGCCTTGCCCAACATGACCTTGATGGCCATTCCCATCGTAGCGGTATCGCGCTCGATGCGACTGATCGTATCGCTCGGACGCTCGGACGCGAACGCACTGATGGGCATGTGCGTCAAGTGCGAGAAAACGTCCTGCCGCAGGTTGTTGATGGCGATCTGCACCACCTTCTGACCGAGGTAGTCCTGGTAGAACTTCGCCACACACCGAAGGACGGTGAGCACCGTTACGGCAATCATAAGCGCGACCACGGCGATGATTTGATTTCTGTCGGTCTGCTCGCGGGGCAGGAGGCCGACGACTCGCTGTGCCGCGCGCAGGCCAAGCACGGCCGCGCGGAATTTGATGCGTCGGACGCCGCTCCAATCCAGGCTCTCGATGTAGGCCTGATCGTACGGGGTGGCCATCTCGACGGTCTCGTCCGAGTAGTCGCCATCGGCAGGACGACGGAACTCCAGCGTCAACGTTTCGCGTTCGTGTGTAGCCAGGGCTTTGAGCAAGCGGGCATAGGAAACCTCTCCGTTCGGCTGTCCCGCGGCGACGCCGTTGACGTCGGCGATCAGGTCGTCCACGCGAATACCGGCCTGATGGGCCAGGCTGCCTTTCTGGACGTCGGTGACCTTCAGAGACGGGCCGGCTCCGTCGTCCAGTTCCACCACTTTTGGGAGGCGGAATTCCAGCCCATAGTAGTTATCGCACACCTTGCGATCCAGCCATCCGGGAAGCCCCTCACTGCCTATCATGACCGTCAACAGGGGAATCAGCGTCATGAAACTGACGGACAGAAGCACGGCAATGACCATCGCGCTGAGCACGACGGCGGTGACACGAGGCCATTGCGGCCAGATGTATCCAAACACACGTCCAAAAGCTTTCATGCCGGCTAAT
>CAYNQP010000730.1:0-2352 GCA_964399325.1 uncultured Pirellulales bacterium | reverse complement strand
TGCCGGAACAGGTGGCCGTGTCCCAAGGATTCCCTTCCACCGATTCTGCCCAGACTTGAGGGCTGATCGGGCCCGGGGCTGTTAACAACGCGTTTCCTTGCGAATCGAGCAACTGCATCTCGACAACAAGATAATCAGCCACCTCTTCACCGGGTGATAAGCGCGTCTCCAAGGCCTGCACACACCCACCTTCGCATTTGACCTCTGTTCGGTACTTATAACGCAAGCCACATTCCTGGCTGGCCTGCGCAACCCGAATCGCCAAGTCCGGCGCTGCATCAATCCATCCATCCGATACCGCAAACGGGACATCCACTTCCACGATGGCCGCCGCATAGAGTGCATTAACGTACACTCTGAGCACCGACAGCGACGCGGGGAAGGCTTGGTTCACGTCAAGAACAAGTGATATCGATGCGGCGTGAGGCACCAGTGCCTGCATCGGAGAAGTACTCCAAGTACAAGGATCGAAGACGGGAACCGATCTGTATTCTAATGGTAGATACTCACGTGCAGGGGCCGGCTGCTGCGGGTTCCATTTGACATTCTTCCCGTCACTGTCCATCACCTCCAGAACCCTTGCACCACTTGCATCGAGGCCGACTAGATCCTCGTTGCCTAGTATATGGATCTTCCCGAAAACCGCGAGGGCGCGCTCCAGTAGCTCAGAGTCCATCGTTGTTTCTTCGGTAGGGCTGAATATTGTGGCAGCCACCTGAACTGCTTCCCGCATGAACACAAAGTCCTGCGCCAGGTCCCACCGAAGTTCGTTTGGATCTTCCAGCGAGACAACGGGCGATTCGCTCAGTCGTCCCGCTGTTTCCATTGCCACGCTCGTCTTGACGAACACACTGGTGGCAAGCCATACGCCTAGACCTAGCAAACGTGGCCAACTCCTCCATTCTCGCACGCTCATCTGTTCACCTCCCAAATTAAACGTCGGTTTAGAATACTGGCGTCCTCGCATATCTCTCGGTGCAAGGAACTACGATCGTCCGCTTGCCTTGGAGTAGTCGCAACATCACACTTCTCATAATATAACACTTCGGCAGTATGAAATCAACAGTATCACCTCAAACCAGCCTGGAATGTAACTCGCTGGGCAAATCCAACCCGTTACGAGCGGCTCACGTTACAGTCTCTGCAACAAAGCAGCACCCTGCGACTCAAGATAATGAAGCCCCCTTGTCCCCTGGGATTCCAAAAACCCTTGCGTCGACGAAACGCAAAGCGGTACCTGATGAACATTCGCCTACTCACCGATAGACTGGATTATGTTGGGTTAGAAGACGTTGGGTATTCTCAATCAATCAGCGTAATAGGCTCGCCGCCATACGCCAACACAAGATCAGGGCCATATATCGCGAGATAGCACCCCGGCTCCTCCGGTTCATAGTAATAGTAATATGGGCCGCGATACACCTGGCTACTCCCGTAGAGGGGGTCGTACCAACTGTCCGGCACTGAAAACCCAACATACGCCCACGGGTAGAACCACATACCTCGCATCGTCGCGTACGTGGCATCCTCAGCCCGGAAGTAGCCAAATGGGTCGTTGTACCCGTCATCGTCGGAAAAGCCGGTCCTGATGCCGCACACCTCCAACCAATATGTCTCGTCGCCTTCAACGGTCCATTCAGCATCGACCCCTATCTCTCCCGTGTATGTTCCCCAGATTTCCCGCACTTCGAAGAATCCCCTCCATGCATTCTCGTTCTGAGCTATCACGCCGGGAAGTCGGTCGATTATCTCACCCATCGCCCAGATATATAGAAACACAGATGATACTTGTATCCTCTGGACCCAGGTCATACTCTCCAGGAGAGTCGGCGAAATGAACATCGTGAGGTCGCCTGCCGCTAGACCTATGTCCCTTCCGATGAGCCTGCAGTCGCTCGCTAAATCCCAACACGTGGATAATATCTCCGGATCGAGCATGTAGGGCAATACCATCATGCGCCCGGTGGCGTAGGTTGCCCGAAAGTTTTCCCCATCGGTTACAAACAGGAGATCAATGGATCCAATTGTCGTGACTGTGGCTGTAACCCACGCGAGGCCATAGGGATCCACGCGACCTGACGGATTGTTGCCACAGTAGGCGTACCAATTCATGCCCTCACGTGCGGGGTCGGTTTGTAGGAATCTCCCGATGTAGGGGTTGTAGGCGCGGGCTCGGTAGTGGTAGAGACCGGTTTCGGGGTCGAAGCGGCGGGCGGTGAACAGGAAGGGGTTGGGATGGTTCGGGTCGGAGGCGGCCGGCTCGCCGTAGACGGAGTACTCGTAGGTCTGGACCGTATCGCCGGCGGCATCGCTCAGCGCCACCACCGAGCCGAGGCCGTCGAAGTGGTAGTA
>CAYNQP010000729.1:0-2354 GCA_964399325.1 uncultured Pirellulales bacterium | reverse complement strand
GCATCTACGGCCCCGGGGAAAGGGTCTTCTCGGTGAGTGTACCCGGCCAGCCGATACTGAAGGATCTCGACGTGTTCAAGACCGTGGGGTCGCTCAAGCCCCTGATCAAGGAGTACAAAGGCGTCTCCGTAGAGAACGGCCAGTTGGAGATCGGCTTTACGCCCAATATCGAGAACCCGCAGATCTGTGGCATCGAGATCCTGGCCGAGTGATGACTCATTACGTAGTTGCAGATTAACGCGCGAAGTGCGACACGGCACGGCGCCGGCGGGCCCACCGGTCGCCTATTCACCGGAGATAGCTTTGTGGACGTGGATTCATTCCGGTTCTCGGACAAGAGGTAGACTTATCCTAAGGTGATGGTAGGACTGCCAAGCACAGTATATTCTCTGTCCCAAAGGGACGACTGAGAGCGTTGACAAATGCGGCAACCATCCAGTCGTCCCTGCGGGGCGAGAAACGGGACTTCCGCAAGGCCGATTCCGATATCGACCCTTGCTTTGCGAGGCGATATTGGTGGGCTACGCATGTCCACGGGTCTCGTTGCCGCACTGTATCTCTATGTCATTTCTCAAGGTGCCGCGCTGACGTATGACGAAATGGACTCGACCGGTCCGCCTACGTACTTGGGATGGTTCGGATAGGAGCACAGGGGCAGGCTGCGATTTCCCGATGTCACCACGAGGGTCTTGGCCGGCGCCTGGTTCTTCTCCACCCATGCCATGAGCACGCCCATCTTGTCGAATTGGTTGGGTATCTGTGTGACGGGAATCGTCTGCCCATCGCCGTCGATGCTGTAACCGGCGCCGCTCAAGCCGTGCCCGGCCTGGGGAATCACGAAAAAGCGGGCAAACGCATCCACCTGATCCTGCCCCATCTTGTCGATCACCGACTGGAAGTAATCCAATTGGGCTCCTGGTGACGCCAGGGTGTCGTTGGTCCCGATGGTCACGATCATCTTGCCGCCACGCTTGTAGAACGCCGAAAGATCCGGATTGGTCGAGTCGAGCCACTCGGAGATCTGTTCGCGACGCTTGTTCAAGGGACCACCTTCAACGTAATCGAGCGGATTGGCCGCGAGATTCTGCATCAGGAACCCGGTGACGCCCAATACTCCCAGATGCGAGTGCATACGTGCGTTCTCGCCGGCGCCTTCTTGTCCGCGGAATCGACCTGATTCTATCAACCCCGAGCCTGCGACGTCCGTGTTCGGCACCCACATTCCGAATGTTCGAACTCCGTTGGCAAGGGGCGTGGCGAACTTGTATCGGCTGTAGACAAACTGGAGCGTTTCGATCTGGCCGTCGGTGAGCTTGGCCGGCGCGGACCTGCCATCGGGATTGGGATCAATGCCGTTCGGCGCGCGCAGCGCGGCCCAAGGATCGGTGGAGCCAACACCATCGGTGACATCGAAAAACGCACGCGCTGTCATGTAGTTGTTGATGATCCCGTCCGCCAATCCGTCAAGCTTGTCGCACTGGCGGATGAATTCTGCTCGGATCGCGTTCGCTTTTGCCGGTGTGACCCATTTCGCCAACGGTTTCTCCTGGATTCGAATCAGTTCAGGCGCGAGCATCAAAGAGGAGAAGCTCAGAATAGGAACATCGGCGATGATGCCGTCGTAGTCGGCCGGATAGCGCTGCGCCACGGTCAGTGCTTCGCGTCCGCCCTGCGAGCCTCCGATGTAGTAGTTGAATCGCGGCCGCTCTCCATACACCCGCTCCATGATGACCATCGCGGCGTCGTGCGTCTTCTTCATCTGCATGTAGCCAAGGTTCTTGATGGCTTCGTCGTTGAGCGCCCAGTCGTTGCCGGAAGCTCCACCGCGACCACCGAAACCTCCCATCATGCGGCTCTGATGGCCCGAATCGCTGCCGTACATGACGATTCCGGGGTGGGTCAACCCGCCTCTGCCGCCACCTCTGCCGAAGCCACCAACGGTGATCATGCCGTTCATTCCGCCGCCGCCTTGCTGGATGGCCCGGCGGGACCAGCTTGCCGGCAGAATCACGCGGAAATTGATCGGTTTGCCGTTGGGATCGACCGGCAGGATCGAACCATCGACCGTTGCGTAGCTGGAACTGACGTCGGGCCCGGCTACCCATCGCGGCGCGGAGAGCTTGACCGCACCGACCGGCTCTCCGATAGCCGAAACGGGAATCGAGTCGCCCACGCGCTCGGCGGTTGCGTCTGACTCGGTTATGACCTTGTTCTCGCCTGCCGGCGGGAGTTCTGATCCGGGAGCCGGAATAGCGGCAGCTCCGAACAAAACGCTCGAAATCCCCAACATGGCAATGAGCACAAGGGCAACGGACACGGTCCCAATGTGATTCCTCATTCTCCAATACCTCCGA
>CAYNQP010000728.1:0-2355 GCA_964399325.1 uncultured Pirellulales bacterium | reverse complement strand
GCCTTGCCCTCGATCTCGCGTTGCTCGATCGGGACTGCGAGATCGAGTCCGAATTTCAGAAGCAATTCGTACAGCACGTCGGCTTCCGTTCGATCTCGCTTGACGTTAGCGACAGATGAAAGCAGTGCGCCTTCGACGTCTTCAAACTCAGCATCCCATGCCTTGATGTTGCTCGTATCGAGCTTGAGGACTCTGAAGCCTGTATCGGTTTCCAATGTCTTCTCAGCCGCTCCGGGAAGCTGTGCCTTCGCGGCCGCACCTCGTTGTAGCATGATCTCCTCGATCGATTTGCCGACATTGCTGAGCCGACGCTTACCCATGTCGGAAATCGTGTGGATATCTGGTTCCGCTTTCGGCAACGGCTCCCGTAGCTGCGCAAGGATGTATCTTCGATTGCCTCTATCTTCCTGGTTCTGCAGCATGACGGCGTGCCCAAGCGCTGCACTCCCAGCAAAGAAGTCCAGTACCGGGTCCTGCCCATTGGGAGTTGTGCCGATTCGAAGCATGTGCCGAAGAAGCCGCGTAGGCTTGACGCTGTTCAGGACGTTTTCGGTATGCACGAAGTCAACGAACTGAAGAAGCTCCTCTTTTGCCTCCTGCGTGTGTCCCACATCTTCATACCTCCACAGAGTCTGGGGAACTACGCCTGCCTTCACCTCCGAGAGGAAACGCTTCAACCGCGGAACGTTGCCACCCGATTCCCCCCACCAGATGCGCCCGTCTACGTTCAGCGCGTCAAACCTCTCTCGCGAGAATCTCCAGTAGGTGCCTCTGGGGTTTGAGAACTTCGCACCACTCGGGCTGGTGATTTCGTATTGCCCCTTGCTGTAGTAGTTTCTCGCCTGAAGTGCACCAGACATCCATGGACCTCGCGGATCATTGTCCGGGTTCGAATAGCGGGCGACATTCTCTTCGGATCGGGGCAGTAATTGAGGCTTCCATTCGCCCTTTGCTCTTGCGTACACAAGGACGTAATCGTGGTCTTCCGAGAAGTAGGCTGCCGTGTTCTTCGGAGAGAATACCTTCTGCCAGATGACTGAAGCTACGAAGTTCTCCTCACCAAAGATCTCGTCGCAGGCGCTGCGCAGATTGTGAACCTCGTGATCATCAATCGAGATGAAGATCACACCATCATCTGTTAGCAGGTTTCTCGCCAGCTTCAGTCGCGGGTACATCATATTCAGCCAATCTGTGTGATAGCGACCCGAGGTCTCGGGGTTCGAGCTCAGCCGTTGACCTTCTTCATCCACTTGGCCGGTAATACGCATATAGTTGCCAATGCTATCGCGGAAGTCGTCCGGGTAGATGAAGTCCTTGCCCGTGTTGTATGGCGGGTCGATGTAGATCATCTTAATCTTCTTGTGGTAGCTTTTCTGCAGCAGTTTCAGCACTTCGAGATTCTCGCCCTCGATGAACAGGTTCTGGGTCGTATCCCAATTCACCGATTCCTCAGGACAAGGACGAAGCGTTCCCGTTGAGGGCGTCTGAGCCAGCCGCCGTGCGCGACTTTTTCCATTCCACGTGAAGCTGTACCGCTCCTCCCGATCGTCCGTGTAGTCGCCCAGCACCTCTCGCAAGACGTCGAAATCGACCTTGCCCTCAGTGACGATCTCCGGAAACAGCGTCTTCAACTGCTCGACGTTCTGCTCCACAATGTCCGGCGTTGCCCCATCAACCTTCGGATCCAGTTTCTCCATCTCACGCCCCCTGTTCGTCGAGTTCATTGATTTCATCTTCCATCAGACGTCCTCGCTACAGATATTCTTGATTGCTCCATAGACCCAGCCGGTTCAGCGCCGCTGAGCCGCTAGGCTGAACGCGCCAGCCGAACTTGCGAGCGAGTGCTTGAGCGACTTGGTCTATGTCTGGGCTTAGCTCAGCCTTGAGCATGTCACTGTACCGTGGATAGTCGTAGATGCCGCGAATGACCCGACGGATGGTCCCATTCTTGAGTAGACGATGCAGTGTGACATCGATGGCTGAGCGGCTGCGGAAGGCCGTAAAGTCGATTATGGAGAATGCCCAACCCCTCCCCTTTCCGTAGATCTTACTTAACACTCTACCGCTCGTGCTTATCGCCATCATGCGCCTCCATCATGTGTAAGAAATAATGCCCTATTTTTCTTACACGAGCAAACGCGATGTTGATGCTCATAGCGTCGACACCTTCGCTGCCAGTTCCTTCTCCATCTGTTTGATCCGCACATTGTGCTCGACTTGCCGATTGAACTGCGCCTCATTCTTGAGTGCTGCCCGTTCTTCGGCAATGCGCGATTCCAAATCGCAGCATGTAGCAAGGGCTCGGCGCGTTGCCTCGGAACGATCAGCTGCGGTTTCGAGAACGAAGGTCCCGGT
>CAYNQP010000727.1:0-2369 GCA_964399325.1 uncultured Pirellulales bacterium | reverse complement strand
GTATCAGTCCAATCTGGAGAGTTAGTTTCTTAGGAGGCGAAGCCGAAGGATCTGGTCCTCGCGCAAGACGTCCCTCTCGGTCGCGGGCCAGATCCTTCACGGCGCTACGCTCCGTTCAGGATGACAAGACGCGCGCGAATTTTTCCGAATCCGTATCAGGCCCCAGGGATCTGGGCTTAACACCTGGCCAGTCCTGATAATCCTGGAACTCCCTTTCGTGGCTCTCAAACGCAGTGCGGCTCCGCTCCGACAGGGCATCAAGCTGCCCCATTCCTTTTGCCGTGGCGTTAGTGGGACGAATGACTTCAGCCTTGACGAAGACATACAGCTTGCTCTGCCTGTCCGAGTTGTTGATCCCGCGAAACAGTCCTCCTATGAGAGGGACATCACCCAGGAGCGGAACCTTGGTGCCCCCTTTGGCCTGGTTGAGTTTCAATAAGCCGCCAAGGATGATGGTGCTGCCGTCCGGTACCGTCACGGCAGTATGGACTTCACTTGCCGTCGTATTCGGTGGCTTTGCAGCATCGGCTGTCTCCAGGAAGTCGGACCGAGTCAACGCAATATCCAGGCGGAGTAGTTCCCCTTCACTGATGTGGGGCGTAATATCCAATGTGATACCCGCTTCATACGGCTCGTAGTCCACCGCCGTCTCAATCAGGTTCTGCTGGTTACCCGCTCCGCCCGAGGTGATTGGCACGGATGATTTCTTTTCAACGTACGTGGTGTCCGTCGTCTTAATGGTACCCGACTCATTGTCATTGACCAAGATCTTGGGTTTCGCGAGCACTCGGCCGTAGCTCTTTGACTGCACCGTCTCAAGAAGGGCCTGGATATGACGGTCACCATAGAAACCCCTGAACACCCCGCTGCTTGACTGAAAGAGCTTTCCCGTGAGGCCCACATTTGCTCCCGACAAATCCGATGTGCTAGCGAGATCAGGGCGGCTCTGAATCAGATCCAGGTCGTACGTAAACGCCTCGGTCTCCGTGATCTCCACCAACGTCACATCGATTAGAACCTGAGGCCTGCGCTTGTCTAACTGTTTGATGAGGGTCGACATCCATTCCTGGTTCTTCATGCTGGCGTAGACAATCAGCGAATACGTGTTAGGGTCGGGAACGACTGTGATGTTGTCGGCCTTCTTGGTGGGTTCTGCAATCTTGTCCTGCTGATCCCGCGTTTTCTCTTGAATCAGGCTTTCCAGAATTTCAGCCAAGTGCCCCGGAGAAGAGTTTTCCAGGGGATAAATTCTGTATGGGATTTCGTTCTCATTTGCTTGACGGTCAATGTGTTCTAAGGCCACTTCGATCTGATCATGTTGAGCCATCTTCGCGCTTACCAGCAGAGAATTGGTCGACCCGACGACAACAGCCTGTGGGCCTTCGCTGTCTCCGACATTAATGATCCTCGCTAGATTCGCTGGTGCAGGCTTGCCGGAATCAGGCGTCACCGGCAAGGATTGGTCGGCGCGACCGATGATACCCAACTGGGCCAGCTTCTTCTCTGCTTCTTCCGCGTCCGTGTGCTTGATTTCATAGGCTCTAAGGATTCTGGGGCCCTGCGGCGCGATGTCTATGCGACTGATGATCATGCCTACCTGGATATGCTGCTCAGGCGTGGCATCAACCAACAGTGAGTTGGCCCCCTCCACTACTGTCACACGCGGCTGTTCCACCAAACCGCGGTCCACACTGAACACCCAACCGGCTGGCTCAGGAGTTCCCGCGCCTGTCGGTGTTGCACGCGGCGCTACCCGCGCGGTCTCGGCAGTACCTCCGATGACTTCCAGTTCTTCCAGTTTCTTCTTCACCTCCTCTGCGTCCATATACCGTATCGGATGGACTTCCAGGCGCTGCAGCCTCCGCGGGGCTACGTCCAGGGTGTCCACGAGTCTCTCGACCACGTTCAACTGCTCTTCATATCCTATCATCAAGATACGATTCGTTCTTTCATCAGCGTCGAGAAATACGCTCGGCTGACGAGGTGGCTGCCCACCCGCTGACGTTCGGGGCCTTTGCGTCTGCATGACAGCCGGGGAGACACTGCCTCCCGACGAAGCAGCAAACGTACCCTGTGATTCAGCATCGATTGTAATGGGCACGCTTGCAAGCTCCTCAGCCAATGCCGCCAACCTGCCGGCAAGCATGTCCGCCGCAGTGTACTTGAGCCCTCGGTATCGGAAGCTCTTCGGCTTGCCCGGCCTGTCGATCACCTGCAGGAGCTTCTCTATCCGAGCCATGCGATAGGCATAACAGGTTACAATGAGCGTGCCGCTTTCTGCAATCGGGGAAGCCGATACGCTGAGTCTCATGTTTGCAAGCAGATTGGCCGCACTGTACCGGATCCCTATTGAATCCCAGTCCATCGAT
>CAYNQP010000726.1:0-2369 GCA_964399325.1 uncultured Pirellulales bacterium | reverse complement strand
GAAGAGAATCTGGGACAAGCGACAAGCGATTCTGCGGCGTCTGAAGCTGACGCCCGCCACGGAGATGCTGATCCTTGCGATCGTCGTCGGCCTGCTGGGCGGCTTCGGTGCGCTGCTGTTCAAGAAGCTGATCTTCTCGCTCCAGGAATTGTTCTGGGCGACGCGAGACATGTCGCCGGACTCACTGTCGGCGGTCGCGTGGTATCGTCGGCTTCTGATGCCCGCGGTGGGAGGAGCCATCGTTGGTCCGATGATTTACTTTTTCGCACGCGAAGCTCGCGGCCACGGTGTTCCCGAGGTAATGATCGCGGTCATCACGCGTAACAGCATCATCCGGCCGGTCGTGGTGGTGGTCAAGTCGTTGGCGTCGGCCGTCAGCATCGCCAGCGGCGGGTCGGTCGGGCGAGAGGGCCCTATCGTGCAGATCGGCGCAGCGATCGCCTCGACGGCCGGGCAGGTGCTTCACCTCCATCCCGTTCGGCTCAAGACACTCGTCGGCTGCGGCGTCTCGGCGGGCATCGCCGCGACGTTCAACGCCCCGATGGCGGGCACCCTGTTCGCGTTAGAGTTGATCGTTGCGGACTTCGGCCTCAGCGCGTTCACTCCGATTCTGGTCTCGGCCGTCGCGGCCACGGCGGTGACACGTCAGTTTCACGGCAACATCACGGAATTCGTTTTGCCGCCTTTCACGATGGTCTCGCACTGGGAGTTCGGCCTGTATCTGATCCTGGGTCTCGTCGCCGGCCTGGTCGGTTTTGTCTTCTCGCGAAGCATCTATGTGGCGGATGACCTCTTCGAGAAAACCAGAATCCCCCAGTGGATTCATCCGGCGTGCGGCGGGCTCTTCGTTGGAGCAGCGGCCATTGTTTACCCGCACATCATGGGGGTCGGCTACGAGACGATTCGAGTTCTCTTCGATGGGCAACTGGCCCTCGGCGTGATGCTGCTGCTGGTCGTGTTGAAGATCGCCGGAACCGCTATCACCATTGGCTCGGGCGGCTCAGGCGGCATCTTCGCGCCGTCGCTGTTCATCGGCGCCATGCTGGGCGGGGCCTTCGGCGCTATCGTCAATCGCTTCTTTCCCGACATGACCGCATCCATGGGCGCCTATGCCCTGGTCGGCATGGCGGCCGTCAATGCCGCCTCCACGCTGGCGCCGCTTTCGGCGATCATCATCCTCATCGAGCTGACCAACGAGTACGCCATCCTCATGCCGCTGATGTTCACGGTCGTGATGGCCACGTTTGTCTCGCGCAAGTTCGGCCGCGAATCGATCTACACCGAGAAGCTGCGCCGTCGAGGCATCCAGGCCCACCACGGCGAGGACCTCAACATTTTGCGGGCCATCGCCGTCAAGGATGTCTTGCGGCACGACGAGGCCTCGATCTCCGAGACCGCTCCGTTCGATGCCCTGGTTCGCCTGGCGCTGAAAACAGCCCGCAACGTCATTTTCACCCTGGATGCGCAGAGCCGGTTGACCGGTGTGATCTCTCTGCAGGACCTCAAGCATGTCCTGAGCGACCCCGATGAACTCAGGCACGCCTATCATATTGTGGATTTCCGCGTGGCGGTGGCGCCCGTGATCGTCACGCAGTCGCTCGACGCGGTCGTCGGTCGCTTTGCCGAGACGGGCCTGGACCGCCTGCCGGTGGTGGACGCCGATGGCCGGCTCATCGGTTCGGTCATCATGAGCGACATCATCCGCCAGTACAACCAGGAGGTGGCCAACCGCAATATCGCCATCGAACTGGGCGCGCGCATCACGGCCCACGACAAGTCGAACGTGCTTCACATCGGTGGTGACAGTGTCGTTTCCGAGATCGAGGTGCCCCGCTGGATGGTGGGCAAGACGCTGAGCGAGCTGCAACTGCGCTCGCGCTACCGGGTCTCGGTGTTCATCGTCAAGGAGCGCGAGGCCGGCCGCGAGAGCCGCTTCGTCACCCCCGGTGCCGCCTACACCTTCCGTGCCGCCGATACGATCCTCGTCAGCGGTGCCGAAAAGGATATCAAGGCCCTCCAGGAAAACCTGTAGTGGCCCACATGCTGTCCCTACCGCAATCGGCTCAAAGAGCCCCATATTTCTTGCGGCGATGATCTCCGTATCGTAAAATCAGATCTGCAGAATTGGAGGTACGAGAAGAATGGCCCAAGCATGTCGATCAAGCGGCCTGAGCCGTGCGGACGTCGTCGTTTCGACGGTGATTATCCTGTTTCTCGGGTGGCTTGCTCTCAGCTTCGCACTGCCCGCGTATATGCGGGTCCACGTGATGGGTATCCGCGTCAGATGCTTGCAGAATCTATCTAGCATCGGCAAGGCAATGCTGACCTACGCTCAAGACTACGATGGCGTTCTGCCCGTGGCTGGCGGA
>CAYNQP010000725.1:0-2372 GCA_964399325.1 uncultured Pirellulales bacterium | reverse complement strand
GCAGCGACAATGGTCCGGAGTTCGTCGCCGGCGCGATCCAGGAGTGGCTGGCGAAGCACCAGATCCAGACGGCGTACATCGAGCCGGGCAAGCCCTGGCAGAATGGGGTCAATGAGAGCTTCAACGGCCGCCTGCGGGATGAGTGCCTGAACCTGGAAGTGTTCTACGGCCGGGCTGACGCCCGCTGGACGATTGAGGCCTATAGACGCTACTTCAACGAGCAGCGGCTGCACGGCGCCCTGGGCTATGTCCCGCCGCTGGAATTCAAGCAACGCTGGCTGACTGAGCATCCGATGGTGACGGGGGCGCTGCCCCCGAACCCCCGGGATTTATCGCTTTGCGCATCAGAGCAGAAAGGGCATAAGGAAAGCCGGCTCATCCCGACGGGCGGTCCGGCTTCTGCTCCGATGGCTGGCCAGCGCTCGGGTTGCGTCCCCGCAGAGTCCTATCCTCTGGCCGACGATTACACGATAACCGCAACAAAAGGGAAGGCAAGACCTTCAAAAATAGAAACCGTTGATGTCGGGAATCCTAACCATTAGGATGGCACTAAGCAAGGGGTACAGTCACAAGCACCAACCGGCTGTGCCAGACTCCGCGCCCGCTTTGCTTCTCCGCGCCTCTACGTGAGACGCAATCGTCAATCATCAACAATCAATCCAAAGGGCCGCTTGCACCCTTCACGCTTCACCCTTCACGAATAATCCCCTTGTATTACCGTCATGTCCGGCCTACAATACACCTATGGTTGTGAGGCCTGGAGGCACACGTGCCTTGCGACGCAGAGAAACAGGAGCGGTGTGCGGTGCACACGCCACGAGACTTATAGAAACGACGATGATACTTGTTAAGATTATAGCAATTGTGATTGCCACCGCGGCCGGCCTACTTCGATTTGGCCTGGAATATAGATGGCATGACAAGAGGACAAATAAGCATAAAAAGGTCAAAGCGCTATTGATACTTTTGATGGTGGTGGGATTGTTAACCGCATCCATATTGGTGGTATGGGATGGCCAACAATCAGAAGAACAGATCCAAAGCGCTGAAAAGGCGGCAAAAGATTCTGAAAGAAGAGAGTTAAAAGCAATCGAAGATCGCGAAAGCATCAAGGTAGATTTAGATGCTCTTCAGACGGAATATAATCGACAAGTCCTGGAGGCGAGGACCCGTGAGGAGACTGCAACGAAACAGCGAAAGCAACTAGAAGATCAAGCGAATGCTAGCGCGGCAAGGGATGCAACAAGTCAAGCCGAACTCCTCGCGTTGCGAAATCAGATCGGTGACCTCAACGAACGCTTGGAGCCGTTAGTTCTGATCGCCACTCGGATATACCCTGGCTTGCCAGAAGGCTCTGCGTTGGAGCGCTTGACCGAAAGCCTTGCCGATGTCCGAACTCGCACATCGATCCTTGATAAGAGGGTGCACTCCGTATCAACTACGGTCGAACTGGTTCTACAAGGTGACTGGGCTGACGGACTGTCGCCAGGACCAGAGATAGCTCTCCACATGCCCCGTGACTACCCGTACGTACGATTCGTACACAATAGCACGGATCGCAGCAAAGACATCGCGTGCTATCCAACGTCGATCAAGCGGCAACGCGAAGGCCAGAATCATGTGGTTGTCAACTTCGAGGCCTCGGTGCAACCTGGTGACTGGCCTCTCGGTCAGACCGTTGACGAATTGCGGGACTACCAAAAGGCCGAGTTCGTTGTCGCGATGGTTTCTCGCCGAATTACAAAGTCAACAAACTTCATCCTCGAAGAGGCTCGTCTTAAGGTCTTTATCAATGGCATTCCCGAGGTATCGCGGGACGAGCGACCAAATTTGCTGATTGAGTTGCCAGCGACAGGGGGCGGGATGTTTCGGATATCGGAGGTCGATTTATTGACCGAGGTGTCGAATAAGGCGCGATAGTCTCGTAGCCACTGTGTTGGGAATCAAGCACTTTTTGGATTCCAGGTTTCATTCTTTGCGATCATGGTATTGAGCAGGGACAGGAGCTTTCGCATGGCGGCGATGACAGCGGTCATTTTGGTTCTTCCGTTTCGCGGTCTTGTAGGATGGGCAGATGTCGTCCCTCCGGCGGACTCAGGGCAAGCTCTGAGCGAAGTCGAATGGATTCTGCCCATGCGGGTCCTTCGAATCGGTGTCGGCGGGACGCGGTTGCGGCTGTCGGAAGAAATGGCGTGCGGTGCACGCTCTGCGGGACCACGGGACCTTGGCCGGCGTGAAGAGTGACTTGTTCGCATCGCAGGTTTTCTGGACCCCTGCCTCCGCAGGGGTGACAGAGTCAGAAAGGGCGTACGGTGCGCGACTCTGGTCCTGTCGCGAGACAGAGCCGAAGTTGAAGGGCTACGGTCCAGGCA
>CAYNQP010000724.1:0-2377 GCA_964399325.1 uncultured Pirellulales bacterium | reverse complement strand
CTCGAAGGCGAAATTCCACGCCAAGTCCTACCTGATGGAGTCTCACGACGCCAGCCCCGTCGATTTCGCCATCGTGGGCAGTTCCAACTTTACCCGGCCGGGCCTCACGGAGAACCTGGAACTCAACCTGTTCAGCACGGATCAGGCCCACATCGAAAACCTACGCAAATGGTACGAAGAGCTTTGGGGAGAGGCGGAGGATGTCCGGGAAGACATTCTGGAGGTTATTGAGCCGCACCTCAAGGAGTATGATCCGTTCACCGTCTATGCGAGGGCCCTGTACGAGTTCTTCGCGGGCAGGGAGAAGACTCAGGATGGATGGGAACTGCGGTCTGCTCTGTACCGCCGGCTGTCCCAGTACCAGAGGGACGGCTACCATCGTGCCCTCCAAATCGCTGAGCAGTGGAACGGTGCTCTCGTCTGCGACGGCGTCGGCTTGGGCAAGACCTTCATCGGCCTGATGATTCTGGAACGCTGCCTGCAAGAGAAGAGACAGGCCTTGCTGATTGTCCCCAAGTCGGCGGAACAGAGCGTGTGGAAGGCAAACATCGACAGGTATTTGAAGCCGCTCTATCCCCGTGCCGTCCGTCACTACATCGACTATCAGCGACACACAAGCTTTGGCCGGCCCGATGGCATAAGCGCGGAGGATCTGGACTTCTACAAGAGAAATGTCGAAGTCATCCTCATTGATGAGGCCCATCACTTCCGCAATCCCCGGTCCAATCGTGGCAAAATGCTCATGGAGCTTGCCGCCGGCAAGAAGCTCTACATGCTGACGGCCACGCCGATCAACAATTCGCTCGATGACCTTTACCATCTCATCAACTATTTCGCCCAGGGTGCAAAGGACCACTTCGCCGGCATCCGAATCCAGAACCTTCGGGCTCACTTCCTCGAAGCCGAAAAGCGGATGGAGAAGGAAAAGCCGGACGTGGCGGTCGCTGAGGTGGCGGAAGACGAGGACTTCCTGCGAACGGACGTCCTGCTGAAGAACGTGCTCATCCAGCGGAGCCGGGCATACGTCAAGCAATCCGAAGGTGAAAACGAGGACGCCCCACTCTTCCCGGAGAGACAGCCACCCCGCGTTGTGAATTACTCCCTCAAGAGCGTCTATGAGAGCCTCTATGCGGAAATCAAAGACGCGTTCGACAAGGACACCCCCTTCCTATCGTTGGCCATTTACGGCACGTCCGCTTACCACAAGGACCCCGACAAACGGACCGCCGAGTACCAGAAACTCATCGTGGGTTTGATCCGAACGCTCTTGTTGAAACGCCTGGAAAGTTCGTTCAAGGCGTTCGAAGCCAGTGTTGAAGACCTGCTCGCGAAGATGGCCCGCTTTCTCGAATACTACTCGTCTGAACTGTTTGCGGCGTGGACGACGACGAACAAGCGATGGTGGAGTCTGGTGCAGGCCCACATTCTCCAGCGGCTGGAATTGAACGAGCAGGACACGGAAGACGAAGAGGAAGATGAGTTGCCCGAGTTCATGCGGGACTTCGACCCGTCCGTGCATGACATGGCGCGTTTGACACGCGATGTGCAGCAAGATATGGGGTTGTTGACCGACTTCCTGAGCAAGATTTACCGGCGATTCTACGTCAAGGATAAGGAGGGCGAAGAGGAGGACCCCCAGCGCGACGACAAGCTTCAGAAACTGCTGGCGCTGCTGCGGGATGATGAGCTACTGCAAGGCCAGAAGGTCCTGATCTTCAGCGAATTCAGAAACACGGCCCGCTATCTGGCCGAACAGCTTGCAGGAGCTAAAGTCGGCAACGTGGAGCAAGTCGATAGCGGCCGCAACGTCAAGAACCGCGAGTTTGTCATCAAGCGCTTCGCTCCGTACTACAACTGCGTTGACAGTGACAGCGACTTGTTAGGCCAGACTGAGCTGTCCAGGGCGCTGGACGATCCCATCGACATCATGATCTCCACAGATGTGCTGTCCGAGGGCCTGAACCTCCAGGACGCGTGCCTGATTATCAACTATGACCTGCACTGGAACCCGGTCCGGCTGATGCAGCGGATTGGCCGTGTCGATAGGCGGCTCAATCCGGACATCGAAGAGATGCTCGACCGCCCGGCGCAACTCAAGGGCAGGGTCTACTTCTGGAACTTCCTGGCGCCGAAGGAACTCGAAGACCTCCTGCACCTCAAGCGGCGGCTCGACGGCAAGATCCTGCGCATCAACAAGACGCTCGGTATCGAGGGGGCGCTGCTGAGCCCCGACGATCCCGACACGGCCATGAAGCTCTTCAACGAACGCTATGAGGGCAAGGAATCGACGGAAGAACTCATGCGGCTGGAGAAGCAGCGGATTGAATCCGAGCACCCGGATCTGTGGCAGTCCCTGGAAACACTCCCACGACGGCTC
>CAYNQP010000723.1:0-2383 GCA_964399325.1 uncultured Pirellulales bacterium | reverse complement strand
CGAAAAAATCCCGCGACCGTCTTGACAACGGCTTGCTCATAGATGTCCCCGGAATCCGGCAGCACCGCTGCACTAGATGTCGCCCTGTGCAGGAGGTGGCCGTATTCCCAGGGACTGGGCAAAGCCGTCGAGGCCCGGAAAAAGGGTAGCCCGTGTGATCCTGAGACGAAAGAGGTCTTCTACTGCCTCCTCACGCAGGCTTCTGGGTATGACCAGTTTCAGGACATTCTCCCGCTTCTCGTAGCCTCTGAGGGTGCACAAGTTGGCCTCAAATCCCTTGGAAATGTCACCAGGGCACATGAATACGCCATTCTGCACCGTCAGGCGCTCATTCAGCCTAAACGGATTGACGGCGCAGGCCAGGGGAATCGGAGGGGTCCCCATGAAGACTTTGTCGAAGTCCTCTGAGATCTGCTCGTCGATGAGTCCGGTCAGGTAGTCTCGTCCTTCAGTGTCAGGGACAAGCTCCTTACTGCGGTCTAGGGACCAGGTCGTGTTTATTGCCCACACGGCGCAATCGTGGTCTGCATGCTCCACCGCGAAGTACACAGCGACATAGACAGAGTACGTGAAGTCGAGTAGGCGCGTGGGGGCACCATGATGCTGCATCAACGCAAACCACTCGAGTTTATCTTTTCTCTCGGGAATATCACGGACGTAATGATGCAGCCTTCTGCGGAATTCCCGTCTGAGGCGCTCTTCAGCTACTGCGGGGTCGCGCAGTTTCCCTGGGAAATGTTCAGCCGCTCGTTCCAAGGACGTTCGTAGCTTCCAGTCGGCTTGTCTTTGGCCCCTGAACACATATTTCCCGCCTTCAAATTCCTTTCGATAGTCGCCTATTGAACGCCAACTGCTAAGAGTCTCCGCTGCAAATGGGCCATCTGTTCGCACGGCACGGTCGGCGTTACCCTCGCATCTTGCTTTGGCACTCCCGCCGCGATCCGGAAATACATCTTTCATCGCTTTTGCTCCTTCCCATTCCGCGCGAAGAACGGGGGACGCTTGGTTATTGTCTTCATGTCCATATCTGGCTTTCCTCTTGCCTCTCCAACTCCTGTACAGGTTGCCTTCATCCGGACCGGTCCTCACCCATGCAATCCGCCTTGGGGGCGAACCGCTTGGTCTCAGGTTGATCCGGTGCAACTTCCTGAGAGTACTATCGAGCGGCCGGGCATAGAATATGAAGAAGACGCGCGAAGCGGCCCATGTGGCCCAGCCGCCCCCGGCTGGGAGGGTTGAGGAATCACCCCCGAGGGCGGGGGTGCCACATAGACGGGCGGCCGGGCGGTTTTCGCTTTCCCAGCGTTGATCGAGCAATAGTGCAGAAAAGACGGCCGGAGTGCCGATATACCTGCAAACTGGACGTGGGAGGGTAGGCGTACCAACTTCTGGAACTGCGGTATTATAGGACTCGTCGCGAGGGTGCATTGTGAAAAAGGTCAAGAGGTCCCGAACGAAGAAGAAGAAACCTAGCCACGTCGGGGCGGGAGCGAAGCTTGCGCTTCTGTGCCTGGCGGTCGTGTTGTGCTTGGTCCTTCTGTTCAGTTGCCTTAGCTTCAATATCGGCGATCCGCCGAGCACGTACGCCTATCCGCCCAACCACCCGGTGGCGAACTGGTGCGGCTCGATGGGTGCCTTTGCGGCGTACTATCTGCTGTACTACGTCGGGCCGGGCGTTTTTGTGGTCCTGGCGGCGTTGATCTTCTTCATGGTGGCGCGACTGGTCAAGCGGCCGGTCGAGCAGCCGGTCTTTCGCTTCGTGGGTCTGGTTCTCCTGACGATCGCGGCCTCGACGACGTTCTATTTCTTCTGGCCGCACAGCGTCTACACTTTTCCGATGGGTTCCGGTGGGGTTCTGGGGATTTCGGTGGCTGGCTTTCTGCGCACCAAGTTCGCCACGCTGGGGACGTTCATCCTCGTGGCGGCGACGTGGTTCGTGGGCCTGGCGCTGGTGGCCGACAGTGTGATTGTCGGCGTCCTGGCGGCGTTTGGGTTCGCCGTGCGGCGTGTCGTCGGCCTTATCGTGCCGGCGTGGGCCGTGGCAAAGGAGCACTCCGAGGCCCTGACGGACATCTGGCAGAGGCTCAGCGCCCGACAGAAATCATTAGCTCTCGAAGGCGCGCGGAGCAAAGCTGCCCAAGCCGTCGTGGAAGAAGACGACGACGTTGAAGACGAGGTAGCCGAGATCGCGCAGGCGCCCACGGCGCCGGCAGCGCCCCGTCCGGCCCTCGTGGAGGTCAGGCGTCAGGTCGCCAAGCGCGAGCCCAAGCCCTTCGTGCAGCCTTCGTACGACGACTACACGTTGCCGCCCATGAGTTTGCTGGCCGACCCTGAGTACGGGTACGCAGCCGTCCAGGAGAAGGTCGTCAAGGCCAAGGCCAGC
>CAYNQP010000722.1:0-2400 GCA_964399325.1 uncultured Pirellulales bacterium | reverse complement strand
CGTCGTTTTCGGTGCCGGATCGCATAGCGACCAATCTCGATCAGACGCGTCTTCTCGATGAGATCGGCCGCAGGGAGCGGCGTGTCGGCACTGACATAGAAAGCCAGTTGGTTCTTCACCTCGTCTATATCAACATTGTTCAGTGGCCAGTTGCGCGCATCGATGAGCGCGAGCGACTCGGTGTTCTTAGCGGTGGCCAGCCGGATCTGATCCATCGTTTCCAGGCCGTGACGAAGGGGGATAATGTCCAATATCATCGGCAGAGGGAGGGCGGTCAGATTCGGAGCGTTCCGGACCGACAGATCCTCGTCGAAGCTGAGATACTTGGGCTTGCGTCCGATGTCGACGGCCGTGCTGATGTACTCGCGGCCGTGAATGCCGTCCCGCGTGGGGCGCACGATTTCGGACATATCGGTCCACATCGAATCGAACCCGGCACCGGAGAATTTGCCCCCATAGCCGGCGCCGGAGACCGGGATCTTGGCGGTTTCAGCCTGAACCATGGTCGTACGAATGATTTCCGGGCACCAGTAGTCATTGCCCATCCGCATGAACGCGGGATTGACCGACATGCTCAGCAAGCCCTTGGTGCACTCCTGGACGCAGGAAAAGCAACCCATGCAGTCGAAGAACAGCGCGTCCACGTCGCTCAGGTTGCGGAGATAGTTCATCTCCTCGCGATAGCGGTCGTAGACGCAGGCCTTCTTGACGCAATTGTGACAGCGGGAGCAGTCTTCGCGCCAATCTACCACCCCGTACTTGCCGATGCGCGGACGGCGCGGGGGAATGGGTTTCGTGCTAATGTGATATTTTTCCGGCATAGGATCGGTCCCGATGCAAAAGATTACGATAATCCTGCTGCGGCGATCAACTCCGGCACGATGGCTTCTTTGCCCCCGGAGAGGATATGAATGCCCTTGACGCCGTCGGTGCCCTTGATCTTGGCAATGATTTCCGTACAGATGGCGAGCCCCTCTTTCTTCCGGGCGGGGGCATCGCCGGCCGCTTTCATGCGCTCGATCACACTGTCCGGGATCACGAAATCGGTGAAGGTGCTGCGCAGCTCCTCAGCTTCCTCGACACTGGCCAGGGGCAGCACGCCGGCGAGGATGGCGGCCTTGTCCGCGATCCCCTCGGCCTTGACGGCCGCCAGCCATTCCGTAAAGGGCCCCAGATCAAAAACGGCCTGGGTCTGAATGAAGAGGGCCCCGGCCTGGACCTTCTTGGCCAGTTTCATGATGTTCAACGGTAGCGGTCTGAGATGGGGATTGGCCACGGCGCCAACCAGCATGGCAAAATTACCCTCGATGGCTTCACCATTCATGAGCGCCTGTTGGGTGTTCATGGTTTGAAGGACCGCAATCATTTGCACCGAATCAATATCATACACATTGGCGGATTCGGGATATCCGATCAGGCTCTGATGATACCCGGTCAGACACAGCATGTTCTGGATCCCCAGCGTGGCGGCTCCCAGCACATCCGACTGGATGGCAATCCGGTTGCGATCCCGCGACACCAACTGGTAGACTGGCTCCAGCCCCGCCTGTTTCAGCACGACACAGGCCGCCAAGCTGGATGTCACGGCACCCTGAGGATTGTCCGACACGTTGACCGCCGCGATGCCCTTGCCGAACGCCTCGACCGTCTCTTTCACGAGGGCGGCGCTCGCCCCGATCTTGGGCAACAACTCTGCCGTCACCACAAAAGCGCCATTGCTCAGTTTGCTTGCCAATCTGCTGTTTGCCGTCATCTACGAAGTCCTCTAACACGTCACCTTGGTCATATCCGGGGTTGGCAGATCGCTGATTTTCTTTCGGAATTCCTTCATCTTCTCTATGACGCCGTCAGCGCCACGATCATCCATGCTCACCAGGGTGATTCTGCCGCGGCCCAGGCCGATCTCGTCGTTTAGGTCGTCAACGGCCTGCACGCGCTTCTGGGCCCTGGAACTGCCCTGAATGTACAGGCAGTCATCTTTCCTGCACGTCACGAGCATCACGCCGTGCGCGCCGGATTCGAAGGCCTTGACAAGGTACGGGATATTAACCTTGCCGGAGCAGGGGAGGCTGATGACCTTGAGCTCAGTCTCAGGAAGCGAACTCTCGGAGTCTAAAAGATCGGCCGCCTCCAGACTGGCCGAACAACAAAACAGGTGAATCTTCGAAGTCGCATTGTCCATACCAATTCCTTGTCTTCCGCCTACACTCAGGTGAAGGAGATCGATGGTCCACATTTCTCCCCCGGGCGACAAAGGCCCTAAGCAATCTCTCACACGGTAGGATTATCATAGCGGAATTAGCGCCAAAGTGTATCCGTTTGTGATGATACATAGTATTAGTAAAGGCGGGTACATCTTTAGTAGATGTGATAATGAGATGTATAAGAATAACTAAACGA
>CAYNQP010000721.1:0-2418 GCA_964399325.1 uncultured Pirellulales bacterium | reverse complement strand
AAACGGGGACAGTCACCTATTTTCTTGTTGACATGGGTGGGATGAGGGTGGTAGAGTGGCGTCATGCCCAGATTTGCGAGAGCCATTGCAGTCGGATGTGCCCATCACATCACGCAGCGCGGGAACAACCGCCAGGATGTGTTCCTGGTCGATGACGACCGGGGGGTGTATTTACAGATGCTGGCCGAGGAAGCGGGCAAGTACAAACTGGAGGTGCTGGGCTACTGCCTCATGACCAACCACGTCCATGTGGTGGCGATCCCGCGCGAGGAAGACTCCCTGGCCAAAGCGATCGGGCGGACGCACTTTCGGTACAGCCAGTACGTCAATCGCTTCCACGGCCGCAGCGGCCACCTGTGGCAGGGACGCTTCTACTCCTGCGCCCTCGACGGGCGGGGCTTGCGGTTGGCGATGAAGTACGTCGAGCTGAATCCCGTGCGGGCGCGGCTGTGCCGGAGGGCCTGGCGGTACGACTGGTCCAGTGCGGCCGCCCACACGGAGGCGAAGGCCCAATCCGACCTGCTGAACCTGGCGTGGTGGTATAAGCGGTTCTCTGCCCAGGCGTGGCGCGACGAGTTGAGTGAGGGGCTGACGGAAGACGAAGTGACCCGGATTCGACTGCGGACACGCACAGGCCGGCCACTGGGCGGCGATGCCTTCCTGAGCAAGGTGGAGACGCTACTGGGCCGGCGCGTCCGCCCGCTGCCGGTGGGACGACCCCGAAAGACCTGAACCCGAGACAGAAAGACGTCAAGAAGGAAGGCTAAGTAGGTGACCGTCCCCCCCTGGTTTCCGGCGGCCGAGTCTCAGCCCGGCCAAACGACTCGAAAACACCGCGAAGATCGCTCCCCGTAACATCACTCGGCAGGTTATCTACACAGATGTCCATTCTGTGCCCCTTTCACGATGCATCGAACACTTGTCTTGCGAGGGCGTGTCGAATAAGGAGAAATGATTCGGGAGATGGGCCTTGAGAACGATCCTGCTTCAAGGCTTCATCAGGCGATCATCCCAAGTTCAGAACAATCATGAACCGTCCGGCACCATACCCCCCTTGACCACACACGCACGGTTTTGCCTTTTAGCCTCCAAAATATTCCTAATACCTCGTTCGCAAAGAAGAAGTCAGAAAAGGCCTAAACGAATCGATTATTTGCTAAACAACATGATCCTATTCGCGGTATAATGGTTGATACACGCGTTTCAGGATGAATCTCACATGGCGAATCGCCGATCTCACAAGGACGGGAAGTACTCTCCGAGAGTGCGAGGCACCTCGTGAATCCACTCCACCGACATGAGAAAGAACTCCTATTTGACCGTTGCTTTGGCCTGACATTCGCAGAAGAGGCGGCGAAAGTCGAGGCATGGATCGCTCACAACGAGCAGGCCGCTGCCATTGACGCGCGAATCGAGGTGGCTCTCGGGCCGCTGGAAAGCCTCCATCCTGAGCTGTGTCCGGAGGCATTGGCGGAGCACACCATCGGACTTCTCTGCGCGGTTGCCCAAGGGGCCCAAGCGGCAGGACGCCGCAGAACCACTCATCTCCGTTCGCGTTATCGGGAGGATTTTGACCATGTCTGTCGAGCAATATTCTAATGACGTTGTCGTCGTAACGGTCGCGGATGGACCTTCGGACTTCAAGATATGGCTTCGCGACGAGGTCCCGGCCAGTCTGTCAGGCGATCTTCGGTGGCTCTGTGAGGAGGACATGGAATCTCACATTGTCTTGGATCTTGCCGATCTGGGACGCCTGGAGACCGCAAGTTACGGGCTGATGCTGGACCTTCAAAAGGTGGTCGAGGACTCTGACTACCGTCTTGTCTTGTGCGGCCTTTCCCCGCATCTCAAATGGCAAATGAGCTGCGTGCGCCTTGCCCACCAATTCGATACGTTCGATACTCGCGAGGCCGCTATCATGGAGTTGGCGCCCCAGGACGCCTACTGATCCCGCCGATTTTGTGGTTGCCGTCGGACCGGCTCTTCGATAGAATTCCAACAGCGATTTTTGCGCAACGATGGAGTGTTTGAAGAGGTTCTGAGGCATCACAGATCGTGGAAATCGATGATACCATTCAGGCGCTTGGCAAAATCCGTCAGGCAATCGATAAACGCGTCCCACAGAGAACCACTCGTCCTGACGCTTTGATTGCCGATTTGAATGACTTATATGTTGAATCGACCAAGAATCGCGACTTGGATGAGCTATTCAAATATGACGACGTCGGAAGCCCTTCCATAACGCTCATCATCGGCATCGAGGTCGAATTCGACCCCAAGACAGTCATGGAAGACGTGCGGACAAAGTTGCACATCAGGCCGCCCGGCCGGGCGGATGAAATAGGAAGTGCAGGCATCGTATGGTCGCATGGACAGTATGATTTTGTGTATGACCGTGATTCAGGATCTCTGCGAATA
>CAYNQP010000720.1:0-2419 GCA_964399325.1 uncultured Pirellulales bacterium | reverse complement strand
AATCCTCTGTAAAGCGCCCCGAGTTGCCGCCGGCACGGCTCACACCTGCCGGATTTTGGACGGACCGCAACTCGCAAGCTATAGCATTCCTATGGATATTGTATACTATTATTCCGAGAAAGCGCATTTTTGGTTGCGAAAACCTGTCGCCTTCTTCGCCGTTTGTGACGCGGCCCTGCGGAGGAGGTGCAGCCTGAGCTACCCTTAGTTTCCTGCGGCCGCGGAATCTCGACGGATTTCCGGCCTCTGGCAGGCTCGGGCCGCAAGGGGTCGCACCCACGGATAACGCGGACCCCGGGCGTGCTCTAAATGATTTCCAACCTGCGGAAAATTGATCTCGCCCAGCGTCCACTGCGTACTTGCGACATGAGAAGAAGCAGCAGGACAACCAACCAGTAGCCGGTGAATCGCAGGTAGTAGAAGATCATGCCCGCGGTGGTGTCTGACTTCGCGGAGAACCACTTGACCAGTTCGGCCGGTGTATAGATGACGCCGGGTACGTTCAGGCCCAGCACGTTCTGCCAGGGCACCACCAGCACGAGCATAATCAGCGAGAGGAAGAAGGCGCGGGAAATGTGATTGATTCCCCCAAGCCGCCCGATGAGCGAGACCATCAGGCTGAAGACCATCGCCATACAGTACAGGGCCGCGGTCACCAGCAGCACGCCGTCAACCAGTTCAACCGTGCGCGCCAAGTGATCGAACGTAAGCTTCGCCAGAAGACCCGCGGCGGGCCTGCCACTGCGGGCCGAGGTCGGGCCAGAGGTCGCGTTGGCATCGGCTACGGTCAGCGTTGCGGCCTCTGCGATGGTCCCCGCATCGCTCACGGTACCCGTCTGCACCTCGATGATCCCTCTGTCGACAAGCCAAAAGGAGGCCTGCGCCAGCAAGAAACAAATCACCAGGATCAGGAAGAAGAAGTTCTTCCATCCGCGAAAGACGCCCACCGCCTCCAGACAGTCGGTTATGTCAATCATGTGGTTCTGATTGGCAGGGTTTTCATTCATTTTTAGTCTCCCCTATACATGGTCTGTCCTTGTTCTTCTCAGGCAAAACTGGACCGCATCTCCGCCACGTCCGTGTGGCGGTCCCGACGGCAACAGAACCGCAACAAATTCGCTGATTGGTCAAAAAACGCTCTGTATTCTTTATGCCCGATGGCAGTAGGAAAAGCAAGTAAATTCTTTGTGGACAACTGTTTCAGTGCAGACCGCGGTGCGGCGGGATGGCGCGGCCTCTTCCTGCTGGGGGACGGTATCGTGGGGTGAAGCTGGGTCAGGTAAGTCGACGTTTGTCTGTGGGCGGCGGTTCAGCGGGTCAGGTGCACCGGGGCGCGGCACCCTCGTATGGCGTGCGAGAGGCCGCAGGTCACCAGGGCTATCTTCCGCAGCTCCTCACACGTCAGCCGATGCGGCTTAGGACGATAGAGGAGGATGAAGCCCAGAGCGCGCCCCAGGTCGCTCAGCGGAAGCGTGGCAATCGAGATCTTGTCCAGCCCTTTCGGGCTGCCCTCAAGCCCCATGCCCAGCAGGTCATCGACCGTGCAGGGCTTGTTCGATTTGCAGATGCTGTCGATCAGCTCGGGACCGAAGCACTCTTCCAGCGGCTCTGCGACCTGAGGCGCTTCGTGCTCGTCGAACGCCTGAAACTCCCCGCCCTCGCTCTGACGCAGGAAGAAGGTCACGTTCGCTCCCGGCAGCTCTTGCGCGATGAGCTGGCCGGCTCGCCTCAGAAGGCCCCGCAAACTGCCTGTGCCCAGCAGGGATTTGTAGAAACCAGCCGCGAAACTGATGCCATCCAATCGCCTCACCAACCCCCGGTTTGCGGCGATCAGGTCCGTGCAGAGAATGTCCACTTTACGCGCCTGCCGCTTGCGCTCCTGGTTGTGTCCTTTGATAAGCAGACGTAATCGTCTTTGTCGCTGACTCTGGCTCATATATCTCCATGTCCACAGGGTCCAACGGTACAGGGACGGCCCCTGCGTACAATTCGGCTTTGTCCGGACCGTGCTTAATTCCAAAAGCTCACCCGGCCGACGGCCTCGACAGTCGCCCCATAAACAATCCCTTATCATGTGTGAAGTATTCCGGAATGAGCGGGATGACATGGGAGTGAAGCCAAAGACGCGAATCAGCAAGGCAAATGCGGAAACATTCTCGGACCTGAACGGCAATGGCGGCAAACAGGGCTGTCGCGATCAACCTCGATCTGACGAGCCGGAATCCGGCTTGGCGCGCGTACTGCGCCGGAGCATCGAAGCGTCAGGGCTGCGATGCTCAGGTCTGGGCTACGCGACGCCGACGAGCCGGGTCAGGCGGCTCTGCGCCGACGGGCTCGGTATCTCTACCTTGCGGACGCGCGCGGCAAAGTCGTCAATCTCCTCGGTCTTCTCGAAACCGACCACCATCGTATCGACGCA
>CAYNQP010000719.1:0-2423 GCA_964399325.1 uncultured Pirellulales bacterium | reverse complement strand
AGAATCGCCGGGTTGTCTTGGATCAGCAAACGACGGCTCAGCACGAAGCGTTCGAGGGCCTTCATAGCTGGTGACATGGATGCGAAGCCTTGGCCGAAGGAAACAAACAGCTCTTCGGGCATTCCCTCGCCGATCATTTGCTGGCGCAGCGCCTCGAAACCCCAGCGGTCGAAGACGACCATCTGCACGCTGTACTGCTCGCTGATGGCGTACAAGTCTTCGCGTATGCGAGCGTAATCAACCGTGTTGCCCGGAGTAGCGGTAATGTGTCCCTGTTTTGCCCATAGATCGTAGGGCACTTTATCCTGCCGAACACGGGCCTCGATATTATCTGCCGGCACGTACAGCTTCCACATCGCGCGGTATGGCTCGCTGTCTTCCTGTGGCGGGAACAGAACGCACGTGGCAGTGATGTCGCGGTTGCTCGATAGATCCATGCCAATCACGCAAGGCCGGCCGGACAATTCGCTACTCCAGTCGGCGGCCATCACTTCGACGCACGCCTTCCAGTCCTCGATGGGCAGCCATCGTACTTCTTGCTGGGTCTTCATGTTCAGATGGAGGCGCTTGAAAGTGTTCTCCAAGCGCGGCACTTCAATGGCCTTCTGACACTGACGGGCGAGGTATTCCGGCTTTACGCTGATGCCGTAGTTCGGGTTGGCCAGCTTCCAGGTCTTCGGATTCTTCCAGTCGGCGTCGTCAGGAACCTCGTAAATTACTGGCAGAAATGTGGGATCGTTTATCGTACCATCACGAACTCCTTTGGCATAGGCTTCCTTTTCGTTGCAGATGCTTATGCGGTCATAGTCCTTGGTAGTTATCTCTACAGCGAGCGGCTGCCTACGACTGGCCGTACCTGCAATGAGAGAGTCTATAAGTTCGCTATTCTGGAATGCGTGCAGTTCATCGGCAACAACGCCGTGTATATTGAAGCCGTGACTGCCGAGATTGTCACTGGAAATCACGCGGTAGGTCGCGTAGTCGATATCGCCGGGCTGCCCAGCCTCGATGGCCTTGGCCTGCCCCTTGAAGATGTGGGATCGCTCGGCCAATTCCGGGCACTGGCGGACCATGCCAGCAGCGTGCGTCCAGACGAGGGACGCCTGCTCATACTTGCTGGCCGCCCCGTAGATTTCGGCTCCCGGCTCGCCGTCCTCGAAGAGTAGGTAGTTCACAATACCGGCCGCGAGAGGCGTCTTGCCGTTCTTCTTCGGAACCTCGATGAAACATTCCCGGTAGCGACGCAGGCCGGTTTTTTTATGCACCCAGCCGAAGAGGTTCGCTATGATGGCCTGCTCCCAGACTTCCAATAGGAAGGGCCGCCCGGTCATCTCGCCTTTGACATGGCGTAGCTTGCCGTGGAAGAACATGATTGCCTTGCGGGCCAAGTCGCAATCGAAGCGATACTCGCGAGCGCCTTTCCGGGGATCGTAGCCGGGCACCTTGAGGATAATGGCGTGCAGCCGGGCATCCTTCGGTGGCTCCGGGATGTCGTACTTGAGAGGCTGAGGCTCTTGTGCTGCCCGCTCATCCTTCTTGCGTCGCTTGGCTCGCCAAGAGCCCCGGCGCTCAAGTACGTCAGTCGGTGTAGGTTTTCGGCCCGCTTTTGCCATGCTAGGCGTCAAGCTCCATTCGTAGGTCTTCCAGCGCAATCCCGTCCTGCTCATCGAGGGCAGCGCGCGAATCTGTTACATCCGAACAATCCCAGACGCCGCACCAGTAGAACACGTCAGCGCCTTTACTGTGTGCTTCTGCGTATTCTGGCATAATCCCCTCTTTCTTAGCTGTCCACGCCCCACACGGCGATGTCATAGGTCAGTGTGCCCGTGCCGGCTTCGGCCGTCATCTTCAGGTCTTCGTTGGTCGTTACATCCCAGCCGGTAGCGTTAGGAGCCGTCATCAGAAGCTCACCGCCCGGCGGAATGTCGATGGTGATGGTCTCAGGATCACTCTGTAGCGGAACGCCGGTCGCCACACCGCCGATGGATAACGTCAGGGTCGTGCTCGTGTTCTTGACGTAGATGGCCTTCAGGGCATCCATCGTGACCGCGTTGCCAAGGCCGTTCGTCAGCGTGCCGTCATGCAGGGCCAGGGTTTCCGTAGCCTCTGCCGCTATGCCCCGTTGGTCTCGCCACATGACGTTGATGTTGTTGGCCCCCGTGCCGCTCGTGAATGCCTTGCCTCGGCTTTCATCCATACGGTCTGTCACGTCGGCCCCGAAGTCCAAGTCTTCCACTTGAGCGGCCGTCAGATGGATTCTCAGGTTTGCTGTCGCTGATAAGGCCATGTGTTGTAGCTCCTATAATATCGAATGGTCCGTTTTTGGTTTTTTGTTATTCTCTGCTCAGCGTCTTAGTGTCCGCATAATATGCTCGATTCTGGACCGCCAGCCGTGAAATTGAGTGAAAAAAAACGCAAGGGTT
>CAYNQP010000718.1:0-2425 GCA_964399325.1 uncultured Pirellulales bacterium | reverse complement strand
GATCAGCTCAAGGCAATTCAGCAGAGGCAGGCCCGCCCTGACCGCGGTGCTCAATTGCGTGGTCATACCCAGAACATCCTTGCTGGTGACTCGTCCGTCGCCCAAGCGAGGCAAACTGGGTAATTGGAAAAGAGATGCCCCTTCAGCCGCTTCTTCCTGCTGCTGCGCCCGCTCGGTCAACTCGGTAACAAAATGGCCCTGCCCCGTCAGTGCAGCCACGGCGCTGCGGCGGTCAAGCGCCTCGACCGTGCCGGCAACGTGTGCTCCGGCTCGATCCACTGCTTTGTAGGAGAATTCGCCCAAAGTCCGCTCCGCTCCAACTGAATGATTGACTATTCAGCGGCAATCCGTTGCCCGGCATTATCGAAGTCTCTCAGTCATCTTCATCAATGGTCTTGGCCACCCGGAAGAGTTCCTCGGCGGTCGTGATACCCTGCAAGACCTTGGCCATTCCATCATGGACCATGGTGATATGGTCGGCCGGAGCCTCTCTCACGATCTGTCCCGTCGTGGGCCGAGAGGCAATGAGTTCCCGCAACTTGCTGGTGATCCGCAGCAACTCGAACATGCCGACTCGACCTGTCATGCCGGTCTGATTGCACTCGCTGCAGCCGGCGCCGTGGTAGAACTGGGTCCCCGAGTTGACCTCGCCGAGATCGTCGAAATTCTTCAAGAGTATCTCGTCCGGACGATAAGTCTCCTTGCACGCGGGGCAGATCTTGCGTACCAGACGCTGCGCGACGATTCCCTCCAGCGAACTGGCCAGCAGGAAAGGTTCGACGCCCATATCGATGAGCCGGGTGACCGCGCCGGCGGCGTCATTCGTGTGCAACGTGGAGAAAACCAAGTGTCCTGTCAAGGCCGCCCGTATGGCAATATCGGCCGTGTCGCGGTCTCGGATTTCGCCGACCATGATAATGTCCGGGTCGTGCCGCAGGATATGGCGCAGTCCAGTGGCAAATGTGAGCCCACGCTTGGCGTTAACAGGCATCTGATTGATTCCGTCGAGTTGGTACTCCACCGGGTCCTCGATCGTGATCATCTTGACACCGGGCGAGTAGATCTTGTTCAGCCCGGCATACAACGTCGTCGTTTTGCCTGATCCCGTGGGTCCGGTCACAAGAACGATTCCATGCGTCTTTCTCAGGCACTTGGAAAAGCCCTCCAGCGTCTCGGCGTTCATGCCCAGATCCCCCAGGCTGATCAACGAGGCGGTCCTGTCGAGCAGGCGGAGTTCGACCGCTTCCCCAAACAGCGTCGGCACGGTCGAGACGCGGATGTCGATCCTACCGTTTTTGCCCATGAACTCGATATGGCCGTCCTGGGGAACGAAGCGTTCGGCAATATTCATGTCGGCCATGATCTTGATGCGCGACACGATTGCCGCCTGGAGTCGCTTGGACGAAGGCGCCTTCTCGACGAGGATGCCATCGATTCGGTACTTGATCTTCACTTCATGCTCAAAAGGTTCGATGTGGATATCGCTGGCTCGCCCCTCAATGGCCTCAAAAATGATGAGATTGACCAAGTTCACAAGGGAGGGTTCGCGTGCCAACTCGTGAAGCCTGGCGGGTGAGAAGTCTCCATTGCTCAAGCTCTCGTCCCCGCGTTGGTCATCCGGCACAAGGTCATCCAGCATTCGAGCCACATTACTGCCATAGAACCTCAGCACCGCGTTTTCGAGCTGTGCCGGTTCGGCGTAGTACCGTTGGATGAAGCAACCAGTGACAAGCCGTAGATCCTCCATCACCTGCCGTTGGAATGGATCGATCATGGCGACGGCCAAGCGGCCGTTCTCCCGCCACAGGGGCAGGATGTTGTACTTGCTCACCAAGTCGGCCGGAACCAAGCCAATGATTTCGCCACTAATCGACACATCCAAGAGGTCGATCTTCTCAATGCCGGCCTGGACGGCGAGCGCTTCCAGCAACTGAGCCTGCGTGATGTAACCCAAATCAAGAAGAATCTGGCCCAACCGCTGGTGCTTGACCTTCTGCTCGGCCAAAGCGACCCCAAGGTCGGCTTCGTCCAGATACGCCTTCTCACGGAGTACCTCACCCAATCGTTTCCTTCTGATATCGTTGCTTCCTGAATCCATACGTGTTCCATAACAGCGCGATACAGGGAGGCTCCCAAAGTATAAGCCTAACAAAACACCCAGGTTAAGTCAAACGTTTGATCCACGCGCCTCCCTGTCTGCGGGTCTGTACACCCGATTCGCAGGAAGTCCGGCCTCAAGCCGCCTCAACAGGCCAACGCACTGCCTCTGGATCGGGACTTACCATGAGACTGCATAGAACGCGTCAGCACAGTACACACAAAAACCCCTCCTTTACCCATGAGTATGAGACGTCCGCAGACACCACTTTGTTACACAGAAATACGATTTTCGCCCCAACCCGGGGCATCGTGAGCGTCCTGGGCC
>CAYNQP010000717.1:0-2434 GCA_964399325.1 uncultured Pirellulales bacterium | reverse complement strand
GGCGAGATCATTAGTTTGCCAAGACCCAACTGCTCGGGGGCGATACCCATGCACAGACCCAACAATTGCGTGATGTAAAGGATCGGCATGTCGTGCCGGCGTCCCAACTGCTTTTCGATGTCGATCTGGCGCAGGTCGAGATTGACCTGGCACATCGGACAGGCCACGACGATACAGTCGGCGCCGGCCTGCTTGGCCATGCCCAGAATCGAATCCGAGAGTTTCACGACCAGGTCGGTGCGAGTCATGGAAAGCCCGCCGCCGCAGCACTCGACTTTGTGAGGCCAGTCCAGGGGCGTTCCCCCCATGGCCTCGACCAACTTGTCCATTGAGGTCGGGTTCTCGGGGTCGTCGAACTGCATCACCTCGGACGGCCGGACCAAAAGGCAGCCGTAGTAGCAGGCGATTTTGAGACCGGTCAGGGGTCTTCGGATCGCCGCTTTGACACGATCCAGGCTAATATCTTCCAGCAAGACTTCGAGGAAGTGACGCACCCGAACCGAGCCGTCGTAATCGGTGCCCAAGGCATAACCCACCTTCGTGCGCATCCGGGCGTCGTTCTTGACTTCATGGTTGGCCATCTTCATCCGGCTGTAACAGGCCGCACAGTTGACCACCATATCCAAGCCCATTTTCTTCACCGTGACCAGATTGGCCGCCGCCAGCGAAGCCGCCAGGACGCGGTCCGTCTGATGGCCGGCGGTGGCGCCGCAGCAGGTCCACCTCTCCGGCTCGGCCATTTCAATCCCCAGTTCACGAGCCACAGCCAGTGACGACATGTGCATGTCACGGGCCGTCGACTCCGCAGAACAACCTGGATAGTACGCTAATTTCATAATGAAAGGCATCCGCTATTCTTCGTCTTTAGTTTTCCTGAAGATGCGCCTTACAGTCGATCGGTCCGCACCACGGGGCGGCAGCAGCGCGAGCTTGCTCTTCCTGAGCATGGTGGGAAACTTGCCCGTATCCTGCATGAACGTGCGCGAGCCCAGCTTGTAGGCCGCGATCATGCCAATCTCATAGGACCGTCCGAACAATTGCACGCTCTTGAGAAAGGCCCAGTTGAACAGGGACACGTTGCCCTTGCCGGCCTTCTTCTCCAGGGAGATCTTACGCAGAGCGTCCATGATGGCGGCCCCATCAATGCCCATCGGGCAGCGGTTGGTGCAGGTCTCGCAGGAGGTGCAGGCCCAGATGATCTCGCTATCGAGCAGCTCATCTCCGGCCCCCAGGTGCAACTGCCGAATGATCTCGGCGGGGGAGGACTGCACCTTGTCCGAGATGGGACAGCCACTGGCGCATTTCTTGCACTGATAGCAGGCGTTCAGATCGACGCCGGAGATTGCTTCCACGCGCTTGATCAGGGCCTGGGTGGCCTTGTCTTTCGTTATGATGACTACCATATTACCCTTCCAGAACCGGTTCGTTGACGACGTCATCGTCTTCGACCTCATATTCCACTTTGTTGCTCAGGTCCTTGTTCCTGACCGGGGCCACCTTGCGGTAGACCTCGCCGGCGGATCGTTCTTCGCCGTTGACGGTCAGAAGCTCCTCAATGGTGATGCCGAACAGTTGTTCGTTCTCCTGCAGGTGGGGCAGAATCAGTTCCCAGTCCTTGTCCGTCATGGGCACGAATTCGCCGCCATTGAGTTGTTGCTCCACGACGCACGCGTGCGGATCGCGAATGAAGATGGCGCCCCCGGAAGCCAGGGAGAACAGGTTGCTGCCCGGATAAGGCTCGGCCAGCGGAACGACCTTGCCGTCGTCGTCGAACGTCATCCCATTGAGAATAACGAAGCCGCCGTTTTTGTGGGGGTCGCCAGCCATGAAGGATTCACCCAGGAAGTCCAGACACGTGCCGTTGATGACCACGCGAGGTCGGCCCACGGAATTGATGAGCGGCCGGCCGGCGCCGTTGCCCAGAACATACACGTGTCCACCCTTGGCGCCATACATGAAGGTCTGTCCCACGTCGCCATGCACGACCAGTTGGCCGCGCTTGGTGATCTGTGCCACCTGGTCCTGGGCGTTGCCGTGTACAGTAACGGTCATACCGTCCATGTCGGAGGCCAGGTAGTCGCCGGAACTGCCGTAGACGTCAACGGTCACGCCGTCGGTCTCCGGTCCCATACCCACGCCATCGAAACGCTGGCCCAGGCAGCCGAAGCAGATGAAGTGCTTCCAGCCCAGCATGTAGCCATCTATGGCGGTATAGGCGGCGCAGGTATCGCCTTCGGGGGCGAAATTCTTGACGTCGATAACCAGACACGTCTCGGCGTCCTGCGGGGCCCTTAATGTGGCACGATCGGCAAACTCGATCAGTCGATACTGGGTGCCTGCGGATTCGGTGCCAAAGTGCGGCAGGTTCCGGAACAGTCGATTCAGTTCCGTGCGGACGATGTGCAGGATGTGACTGCGTTTCTTGGCGCCGGTG
>CAYNQP010000716.1:0-2435 GCA_964399325.1 uncultured Pirellulales bacterium | reverse complement strand
GGGCTTCTCGTTGACGGTCAAGGACCCCGGCACCACGGATCCGAGTGCACACGACAACAAGTGCGTCTGGCGGCCCAGCGCCAACGTGGGCGGCTCGCCCGGCTTTGACGACAGTGGTGACATCGCCGATCTCGGCGCGGTGGTCATCAATGAGTTGATGGCGGCCGGGACGGTGGACTGGATCGAGTTGTACAACACCACCGATCAGGCGGTGAACCTCGGCGGCTGGTTCCTCAGTGACAGCGCCGGCGACTTGATGAAATACGAGATCGCCGCCGGGACGATTGTCACGCCGGGGGGGTACGTTGTGTTCTACGAAGACCGGCACTTCGGCCATGCGCAAGACCCCGGCTGTCACGTGCCGTTCGGCCTTAGCCGCAACGGCGAGACAGTGTATCTGCACTCGGGCGCCGACGGCGTCCTGACCGGCTACAGCGAGGAAGAGAAATTCTATGCCTCCGAGTCCGATGTGTCATGCGGCCGCTACCTCAAGAGCACGGGGACGTGCAACTTCGTGCCGCTCAGTCAGGCGACGCCGGGCTTGGCGAATGCGGCTCCGAAGGTCGGTCCCGTCGTTATCAATGAGATCATGTACAACCCGCCCGCCTCGGCTGACGCCGAGTACGTCGAGTTGCTCAATGTCAGCGGCACGCCGGTCGTTTTATACGACGCGGTTCAGGGCGCGCCGTGGCGGTTCACGGACGATCCGGACCGTCCGGCGATCAAGTGGCTCTTCCCGAGCGATCCGCCCCTGACCATGGCGCCGGGCGAGTGCCTCGTCCTGGCGCGAGATTTGACGGCCTTCAACGCCGCGTACACCGCCCCGGATGGCATCCAGGTCTTTGCATGGGGCGATGGCAAGCTTTCCAATGGTGGCGACAAGATCCAGCTCAGCAAGCCGGGCGAGGTGGATGCCGACGGCGCGCGCCACTGGATTCGGGTGGACCGGGTGGTCTACAGCGATGGTTCGCATCCGGCCGATTTCGCCTCGGGCATCGATCCCTGGCCGATGGCGGCGGACGGCCAAGGCGCCGCCCTGACCCGGATCGACTCCGCCAGCTACGGCAACGACCCCGCCAACTGGCAGGCTGGTGCTGCCTCCCCTGGTACTCTGAACTGACGCCCGTTCCTGGGGGCAATGGGTTGGAAAGGTGACTGGGCCCGCGCTGCCCGGCGGCTCCCAGACGGCTCGATCCGGGCAGAACCAGGGAAGTTCCGCCCACTCAGCGTTCTTTTGGGAGGGGGGGGGCAAGAACAGCCCTCTTGACATATACCGCCGCATATGGTATTTCTAACGTTATATCACACGTGTGATATGGGTATTGATGTTGGGGTCAGGTGGGCCATGATTACCAGACAGGTGACAGTCAAAGATATCGCCAGGAAGCTGCGTCTGCACTATACGACGGTCTCGAAGGCCCTGCACGATCATCCCGATATCAGCCAGGACACCAAGGCACGCGTGTCTCTGCTGGCTGAGGAGTTGGACTACCATCCGAATTCAATCGCCAAGAACCTGAAACGACAGGCAACCTCAACGCTGGCGGTTATCGTGCCCTCGATCAAGAACGACTTCTTCTCCGCCGTTATCAGCGGTATTGAAGAGATTGCCTATGGCCGCGAGTTCAACACCATCGTGTGCCAGTCGAACGAAGACTCGCAGCGAGAAGCGATTCATCTCCGCACGCTGATCTCCAACCGGGTTGCGGGCGTGTTAGTCTCCGTCGCCCAGACGACGACATCCGGTGCGCATTTCATAGCGCTTCAGAACCAGGGGATACCGCTGGTATTCTTCGATCGAGTTTGTGACGACGTCGAGGCCGGCAAGGTGGTTGTGGATGACTACGGCGGGGCGGTGCTGGCTGTAGAGCACTTGATCCAGTCGGGTTACAAGACGATCGCCCACTTGGCCGGTCATAAACACACCTCCATCGGACGGGACCGCTGCAGAGGATACGTCGATGCCCTGCGGCGGCATGGGATGCCCATCAACCGCGAGATGATTGTCTACGGCGGCTTCGAAGAGCCGGACGGCGTCGCGGGGGTGCGCATGATCATGGCTCTCGGGTGCAGGCCCGACGCGATATTCGCCGTCAACGACCCGGTGGCGATCGGGGCCTACAGTGAGGCTAGGCGGAACGGTTTGGCGATCCCGCGCGACCTGGCGCTGGTGGGCTTCGGCGATAACACCTTGGCGTCCTATCTCGACCCGCCGCTGACTACCGTCACGCAGTCGCCTTATAGACTGGGCAAGGCGGCCGTCAGGATGCTTCTAAGGCAGATCGAGGATTCCGACCGCGGCGTCCGATCGGAGGTGGAAATGGTTGGCACGGACCTGATTCTGAGAGGATCGGCCTGATGTGGACGAGGATGAACATCTTGCGAAAGCGGGATGTACTTGACGTGGCAGGACAAGAGAATGTTGCGACTTTGCG
>CAYNQP010000715.1:0-2436 GCA_964399325.1 uncultured Pirellulales bacterium | reverse complement strand
CCGGCTCAGAACCAGATTTCCTCCGGCGGAGGAGATTCCGGCAGCGGTGGTGGAGGTCTCTCCAGCAATGGCGGAGGCGACGACCCGGCGCTCAATGATATGATCGTGCTTTTCGATTATCCCGAGAATGTCGCGGAGGCCGAAAAGATCATTCGTCAGGTCGATGCCCGACCCTTGCAGGTCTTGGTTGAGGCCACCATCATGAGCGCCATTCTCACCGAAGGTATGGAACTGGGAGTGGACTTGAACTTCATGGGGGGCACGTCGCTCGATGGCGAATCAGCGACCGAAACCATCGTGGCTGGTGACAACATCAGCCGGGGAACCGAAGCCAGTTCTCCAATTCAGGAGATCATGAGCGTTCCCGGAACACCGCTTCAGACCTTTGGCTTCGCCAAGCAGGGTGGCCCGGGCTTGAGAGTCGGTGTTGCGGCTGGCAACTTCCGCATGTTCCTTACGGCGTTGGAGAGCGTCACCGATGTGACTGTTCTCGCCAACACGAAGATCCTGACGCTCAACAAGCAAGAAGGCTCCATGCTGATCGGCAAGAAGTTGGGATACTTCGATACGACCACGCAGAACCAGTCTGGATCTACGACGCAGTCCGTCAGTTTCCTGGAGACCGGCACACGTTTAGTTTTCCGGCCGTACATTGGCAATGACGGGTATATTCGCATGGACATATACCCGAAGGATAGTGACGGTAGTGTGCCGGGCGGACTGCCTCAAGAAACCACCACAGAGTTGAAGACGAATGTCATGGTCAAGGATGGCGAGACTATCATCCTGGGCGGTTTATTCCGGGACACCATCGCCACGGGCCGAAGCCAAGTGCCGGTCCTCGGGAGCCTACCTCTCTTAGGTGCTCTGTTCAGAAGCACGGACGACAGGGCCACACGTGAAGAGGTAATCATCATGCTGACGCCTCACATCATCGAAGAGCCGTCAGAGGCTGACGGTGCAGCGCGTGCGGAAGACGTCCGCCGTAAGCGCGAGGGGGCCACGAAGACCTTGTTGGCCATAGATCGCACGCGTCTGGCGGAAGACGCCTACGCGCGAGCTGCCAGGTTCTATCTGGAAGGCGATGTCGATAGCGCGATGTTCCACGCGAAAGTAGCGCTGATGATGCGACCGAGCTACCTCGAAGCACGCCGGCTCTACGAGAGAATCATCGCAGAGATGGATCCGGAAGAGCTCAAGAAGATCGACAGCATCGTCAATCAGGCGATCGACCAGCAAGAGGCCAATAACTGGCAGAGGTATTGAGTTACGCAGGGACCCTAAGAGAGAAAACCCCGTCGTTGACGGGTTTGGAGGAATTGTCTTGAAACGTCGAAGAAGCTTAGTCTGGGCCGCGATGGTCATCGTGGTTGCTGCGATGTGCCTCGCGGCCCTCACCGAGCTGTTGCATTCTGGCTTCGGAGTGGGGTGGCGCAACCTGTTTGTCGCGTTGCGCATTATCACGTGCTGCATTGGGGCTGTGGGTGTGATTTTCATCGGCTTAGCCTACACTCGGCTGGTCGGGGCGGTCACATCCATAGCCAGGCAGCTCCCACCGAACTCGACCGAGCAAGGCCATGTCTCGGGTTCGCACGAGCTTGACGTGTTGAGCGGTGCGATTGACGGTTATCTTCAGAGCCGGAACGACCGAATCCGCGGGCTTGAGTCGGAACTGAAGGACCTGCGGCTGCAGACCCAGTTGTCCGAGAGACGGGAGCGGCACACGGAGGCCATTATCTACAGCCTGCGTGACGCGGTTGTGGTGACCGACGAGTCGGGCCGGCTTCTGATGGCCAACGAGCCGGCCGCGCAACTCTTCGGCTTCGATGCGGAACAGTCTCGCCATCAGCCCCTGGCCGGCGTTATTGGTCGTGAACACGGCGACTTCGTCGAGTTTTTGCATCGAAGCAGACAGAACGGCGTGGAAGCCACCCGGCGGGAAATGCAGTTCCCCGGGTCCGACGGTCCTCACACCTTCGACACGATCGTCTCTTGCGTGCAGGAACGGGGCAAAGTCTCCGGCGTCGTGGCCGTGCTGCATGACATCACCCGGGAGAAGGAAATCTCCCAGATGAAGAATGATTTTGTCAGTCACGTATCCCATGAACTCAAGACGCCCCTGGCGTCCATCACGGCCTACTCCGAGATGCTGGCCGACGGTGAGGCCGACGACGAGCAGACGCGGAAGGAGTTCTATGCCATCATTCAAGACCAGGCGCAACGCCTCAATCGCCTGATTGAAGACATTCTCAATGTCTCACGCATTGAGTCCGGCCTCATCAAGGTCCACAAGGCGCCGGTCAGTCTGACGATTCTCATCGAGCAGCAGATGCAGATGATCAAAGGCTTCGCTGAAGAAAAGAATATTACGGTGACCGGGCAGAAACCCATCATCTATGACCGAGTCTATGCGGATAAAGACATGATCTCGCAGGT
>CAYNQP010000714.1:0-2455 GCA_964399325.1 uncultured Pirellulales bacterium | reverse complement strand
AAGATACTGATACGGATTTCCGTCATACTGCTTGATATAGTTTTGCATCCACGACGCGGCCGTTGAAGCATACGTCTGAAAGGTGTCTTTTTCGAACAGCTCAATCTTGCAACCGGGCACCGAAACCTTAATGACGCCGACTCGAACGTTCTCCGGCAGGTTGGCAACCATCGTTCTGCCAAAATAATCGATCATGCAAATGCCGCGGCCTTTCGCCGCCAATGGCGGGACCGCGTCATACCAGGTTCCCTTCTTCCAGCCCCGGTTGGGGGCATCAAAATCCGCCATGACCTGAAAGCGTTTATCGACGGTCCGGTCCATCTCCTCCATGCGTCCCCCGCTCTCCATGTTGGACTGACCAAAGCAGAGGAAGATGTAGAAATTCGGATCCGGCGTTGCAGAAGCCTGTTTGATCGTAGAACCCAGCAACGCAAGCATCTTCTCTGCATATCGCTTCCCGAACTCTCTGTAGCCTGCCGGATTGAAATGCAGATGGTCTGGACGGCCTTCGCAACCTGCCGAAGAAATGACGTGTGAATTGGGAATGGTTTCAGGCAACTGTGCAATGATGGAATTCATACTGGCACAGGCGCCTCCCTGATCGGCATTGACGAGTTCGCCTGCGAGCAGTGGCACATCTTCGGCCTTGAGATCCAAGTCTTTGATCAGATTGTCGTAAATGCCTTTGACTTTCTTGGGCCATTCCTTGTCATTCGTATTGGACTCGCCCTGATGCAACAGAATGCCCTTGATTACGCCATCCTTCTGAGCCAGTTTTCCCATATCGACAAGATACTGATAGGGATTTCCGTCGTATTGTTTGATAATATTGGTCATCCACGATGCAGCCGTTGAAGCGTATGTCTGATAGGTGTCTTTTTCGAACAGCTCAATCTTACAGCCGGCCACAGACACATTGACGACACCGACCTTGATGTTGGTCGGGAGATTGGCAACCAGGGTCCGGCCAAAATAGTCCGCAGGACAAATACCGCAATTGGGTCGGCACAACGGAGGGACAGCATTGTACCAATGACCTTTGGTTCTATCCTGATTTGGGAAATCAACCGTTGCCAGAACCTGGAAGCGATCATCCACCCCTGTCTTGTCTTGTTCTTGAATCCCCGGATAGCCCTCCATGTTGGACTGCCCAAAGCTCAGGAAGATGTAAAAATTCGGATCCGGTTCAGCGAAAGCGCTCGTGGTCAACGAGAGTAATGCAGCCAGTAAGAAGAGCAATCCCAGTTTCATTTTCATAATAAGGACCTCCAATAATCAACTGATAGGAACTTGGATCGGACCTAGCATCGGGAGGTCCGTTATGAGGCCGTCACACGCGCCGCTTCCTTCCACTGGAGTTGCCTCTCTAGTGAAGACCCAAGCTGATATTCCTTGGCCAGCTTCGCGACCGGTTCGCCGAGGATTTCCATCTTGCTGACGTCCGACTCGCCCACTTTGGCGCTGGCCAGATAAGACAAATAGCCGATGTCCGCCGGGTCGATGCCCATAAGGCTGGCGCCGACGGTGTCGGCGGCGAGATAATCGGTGCTGACGGCGCAGACGCGATGGTCCACGCGGGTGCCGCCGATGGGGCCGTTGCCTTCCATGCCCTCAAATCCGTCAATGACAGACAGTGACGGGTGAAGCAGAGGTGCCAGCATGGCCAGGTTGATGCTGATGCCGTGGGCCCCGCCGCCGTGAAGGATGGGCTTGTCGCTTCCGGCAAACATGCCGCCACCGCCGAAGCCTCGCCCGCCTCGCCCGCCCCCACCGGCACCGGTATTGGACGTGGGAAACTTGAGCGGTGCGCCGAGAACGATGTTCTTGATGGACATCGTGGCCACAGCTCGGTCGTGAGTCTTGAGCATGCACGCCGAAATGATGAAGTTGTCCGTCTGGTTGGTCAGCATACTCGACACACGCACCGGATGCGCCATTGCGTCGGTCTCGTCGAACGCCAGGATCGTCTGGTACTTCTCCTGGTCCAAATCCATCAGTTTGACCTTGTACTTGTCCGCCAACGTCATGTAGCCGAAGTTCTCGAAGCCCTGCATGGTGGGCGCCAAGGCAGACTCGGCAATGATAGCGTTGTCGAGCTTCCCGATGGATTTGAGAAACTCCAGTATACCGGTCAGGGCATCGACATGCGTGGAGGCAAGCTGGTTGGTCGCGGAAACATTGTTGGGCTTAACGACTACCCGGCGATTGCCGATGGCCTGGGCGATTTCTTTTTCCAGCGACTTCAAAGCCCTGAAGACATTGTCGGTGCGATTGTCACCGTTGGTCAGCGCAACCTTGCTGGGCGTCGCGGCCGCGGGCGCCTGCGGCGATACGGGCATCCCAGGTCCGGCATCGGACTCAGCCGCACGGGAAAAACGCGCCGCAAACAGCGCCGCGGCACCCGTGGCCAGTCCGGTCCTCAGAAACTCACGACGATTGCTGCCGAAGGGGGGTG
>CAYNQP010000713.1:0-2458 GCA_964399325.1 uncultured Pirellulales bacterium | reverse complement strand
TTCTGGCCCGGCAGTTGGACACGCTCTATAACGCATACCTGTCCAACCAGATCGACGCCGACCTGCTCAAGCAGATCGTGGAGTTGGGCACGGAGATCGAGAAGAACTTCAGCACCTTCCGGGGCACCATCGACGGACAGAAGGTAACCGACAACGCCATCAAGGAGATCCTGAAGACCGCGACGGATTCGGCCGCGCGCGAGATGGCTTGGCAGGCCAGCAAGCAGGTGGCCCCCGTGGTGGCCTCCGATCTGATTCGCCTGGTCAAGCTGCGCAACGAAGCGGCCCGCAAGCTCGGGTTCAACAACTACCACACCCTCGTCCTGACCACGGGTGAGCAGGACGTCGCGGAGCTGGATAAGATCTTCGGCGAGCTGATGACGCTGACCAACGAACCCTTCGCCGCGCTCAAAGCCGAGTTGGATGGCAACCTGGCTGCCAACTGCGGTGTCGCGGTCGAAGACCTAATGCCTTGGCACTATCACGACCCGTTCTTCCAGGATACGCCGATGGTCTACAATATCGACCTGGACGTCTACTACCGGGACAAGGATGTCAAAGGGCTGGCGGAGAAGTTCTACGCCGGTATCGGCCTGCCCATCGATGCCATTCTGGCTCAGAGCGATCTGTACGAGAAGGAAGGCAAGCACCCCCACGCATTCTGCACGGATATCGATCGGGAAGGTGACGTGCGCATTCTCTGCAATCTCAAGAACAACGAGAGCTGGATGGAAACGATCCTGCACGAGTCCGGCCACGCCGTCTACGACAAGTACCACGATCCCGACATGCCGTACGTGCTGCGCCAGCCCGCACATATCTTCACCACCGAGGCCATCGCCATGTTCTTCGGCCGGCTCAGTCGCAATCCCGTCTGGATGCAGCAGATGCTGGGCCTGACGGACGAGCAGCGAGCCGAGATCGCCACCGTCAGTGACAAGTACGCCCAGCTCAAGCAGCTTATCTTCGCCCGCTGGGCGATGGTCATGTATTTCTTCGAGAAGGAATTGTACGGCGATCCCGACCAGGACCTCAACAAGCTGTGGTGGGATACGGTTGAGAAATACCAGTTGCTGCACCGCCCGTCGGGTCGCAACGCCCCCGACTGGGCGGCCAAGATTCATTTCTCGATTGCGCCGTGCTACTACCACAACTACATGCTGGGGGAGTTGCTGGCCTCGCAACTGAACCACCACATTGCAGGCGCCATCTTGAAACTTGATTCCGACAAGGATGTCAACTACGTGGGACAGGCCAAGGTCGGGCAGTTCCTCAAAGAGAAGGTTTTCGAGGTCGGTGACCGCTGCTATTGGAATGAAATGATCGAGCGAGCTACCGGCGAGCCCCTGACCGCCAAATACTTCGTCGGCCAGTTCGTGAAGTGACGCCTGTCTGCCGGAGTGCTTCGATTGGGAGGCAGCGCCGCGGCCGAGGACAGCGGGGCGTGGGTCCAGGTCAACTCAGGATCTCGATCTCAACCGCGTTGCTCACGACTTCGATTCCCTCAAACAGGAACGCGATCTTGATGACATGACGGCCTTTTGTCAGCAAGCGTGCCGTCTCTTTGGGGAGGTTCACCATCAGATCCATGAACTCAGCCCCGGGACCAAAGGGCATTATCTTTGTACCTGTCGGCCCGGAGCTTGGCCACCGGCGCCACTGGTCGTCTATCAAGATGCGGTAGGGCCATAGCGGCGCGCAAGCGAGGGGGAAGATGCGCTTACTTTCGTTGCGAAGGTCGATTTTGAAGGCAGGCGTCTCGCCGGCGCGCCAGAGCCGCTTCATCGGACGCAGGCGGCATTGCAGCCCTTGCGAGTTGGGGCCCCACGCGGGTGCGGTAAACATGGCCCTTCTCTCTGGGGTTGGCTTGGCTGGTCTGGCCAACCGTCTGTTACAGCCCGGCCCTCCCGTCACAATCAGACAGAGTATCAACAGAATGCTGCTTCGCGCGTCGACCATAGATTTCGTTCCGTGTCCTGCGTCGTTCTCGTCGGACAGGGCAGTATTATATGGGAGACAGCGGCGGAAACCACGGCAATTCAGCGACCCAGAGCGCGCCCAGGCAGAATGACCTCATGCAGAGGCGGGTTTCAAGCCTGCTGTGCCCTGCAAAGGGGCCTGTCAATGGACTTTTCTACGGATTATCCACGTACACGGGTCGCCCGTATGACCCGCTCCGCAAACATGGGCAAGGCGGGCAAGCCTGTGAGCCCCAAGCGCGGTACCGCGGAAGCCATTCACCCCAAACGCGTGGGGTTCATCCATAACATATTCTATAAGCTATACTTAAGAGGTGGACACATGAGGTAACCTGCGCAAACTGGCGTAGAACCCACCGAATGGACCCGTTTTCCACATATGCGAGTCCTTCTCGCACGCGATTCACGCACCGGCCGAGCCAAGTTATCCACAAGTTGTCCACAATCACTGACGCCAACACCGTGCTCCGTTGCCGTGG
>CAYNQP010000712.1:0-2458 GCA_964399325.1 uncultured Pirellulales bacterium | reverse complement strand
AGGCGCCAGGATCGGCGTTATTGCCGGTCAGGTGCGCCTGCCGCCCGAGGTGTTTCGCATGGCTGGAATTGAAGCCGCATTGCCGTGCATGGCGGAGACAATGGAGCTTGAGTACGCCCTGGCCCACTGCAGCACGCTTTTGGCCGGTGCGGCCCGCGAGTTCGCCCGACGCCATCTTGCCGGTTGACGGAGTACGCCCACGCGGCAGCCGTTTCCTGGCTGGCCCCATTGATCTCAGGTCAAAATCTTCTTGGCTTTTGCGCCGGTTTGATGTAAAATGGGGAAAACGTAGGGTTTGGTGCATTCAGTAAGTGAACGTACTCTCTGGAGAGGGGTACTGGATGAGAAAATGTGTTTTTTATGGGACGATCCTGGCCATCATGGCCGGTGTAGCTCTGGCGGCGCCGCAGCCGACGATCGTGCAGCGCCCGGGACAATGGACCGTTGAGGTTAGGTTCGAGCAACCGCAGCAAATGGTGTTGCCCTGGGGTGGTAATGGTCCGGCCCGGTACTGGTACACGATTTTCACCCTGACCAATCAGACGGGGCAGGATGTTGGGTTCTACCCGCGCTGCGAGCTGATGACCGACACGTTCCAGATCGTGCCGGCCGGCATGAACGTGCCGCCGGTCGTGTTCGAGCGGATCAAGCAGCGGCACCAAAGCCGATATCCCTTCCTGGAGTCCCTGGTGAATGTGGAGAATCGGATTCTCCAGGGCGAGGACAATGCGAAGGACATCGCTGTGATTTGGCGTGATTTCGATACGCAGGCCGAGAGTTTCAAGATATTCCTTACCGGCCTGAGCAACGAAACGGCGGTCATAGATCACCCTGTGGCGGTGGATGCGACGGGCCAGCCGGTTAAGGTCTATCTGCGAAAGACCCTGGAGCTGGATTATGCTTTTCGGGGCGATCCGGCCCTGAGGGACTCGGTCGAAGTGGTTTACAAGGGCAAGGACTGGGTGATGCGCTAAGTCCCACCGGGCCCGGCGTCATGGCCCGGGTGTTGCTACTGGAAATATCAGCGGGGGCGGGTTTGCTGCGTGGAGGCAGGCGTTTTTCTTCTTTGTCTTTCACGCTCCCGCTGTGCGCCGAGACTGTTCACGGCGTCTACAAAACATGTTGACGCCAAGCCGGATTGCCAGCAGTATGGGGCGGAAGATCGACTCCGAATTGTTGAAAATTGACAGCGACAAAGGAGAATGCTGATGCCCGAACAGACGCTGACAGTCATAGCCCATGTGAAGGCCCAAGAGGAAAAGGCTGAGCAGGTAAAAGAGATCCTCACGGGCTTGATCGGCCCGACGCGGAAGGAGTCGGGGTGCATCAGCTACGCTCTGCATCAGTCAACGGATGATGCCTGTTCGTTCCTTTTTGTCGAGGAGTGGGCCAGCCAGGCGGCACTGGACAAGCATTTGCAGACGCCCTATCTTCAATCATTTCTCTCCAAGGTCGATGATGTCCTGGCCGAGCCGCTCGATGTTACGCTGTGGCGTCGGATCGACCGCTGAGGCCTGAACGCACTGTGGAGACCAAGGATGGAATACTCGGTGGGGAAAGCCGGACGCGTGATTGCGGCGCGGTTATTCGAAGGTGAGGATGTATACGAATCCCTTGAGCAGATAGCGCGTCGGGAAGCTATCCGGTGTGCGGCGGTGCTGATAACGGGCGGGTTTCGTCGAGCGGACGTGGTCGTGGGTCCCAAACAGGAAAAGCCGAAGATCGAGGCCGACTTTCGCACGTTTGCCGGCCCCGGTGAGGCGCTTGGGGTCGGCACGATCTACTGTGACGATGCGGGCCCGAAGCTGCACATCCACGCGGCCATGGGCCGAGGTGACGCCAACCTGGTCGGCTGCCCGCGCGGCGGGGCAGAGACCTTCCTGATTCTGGAAGTGACGATCATCGAGATCGTGGGGATCGACGCGGCACGCCGGCTCGACCCGGAGACCGGCTGGAACCTGCTGCGACTCGGGTGAGCATCGTCCCCCGGAATGCGCGTTACTCCGGCGACACCTTCTGGAAAGTCAGTGGCTGTGTTTCCCCATATGTCGGGTCGGTCGACAATTCAACGTCGCTATCCTGTCCCGTGTGTATCTGGTATTGGGTGAACGCGGTCCATTGTGTCTGCCATATGCCGTCGGGGTCCGAGATCGTTCCGGAGAAGGCGTCGACACTCCTGCCTTCAAGGACGTTGCCGTCCATCTCGACACGGACATGGTCCATGACGATCTCGACGGTGAGTTGGCTGGTTGCCGGGACGTAGTGGACCGTCCAGGGGCCGGGTTCGAATATCCCTTGGCCACCTCTCGTAGGGGCCGTGGTTCTGCGACCGGGCGTGACCTGCACTCGCCCGAGACTGAGGACTGCCGAAGCAATGCGGCCGTCCGAATCGAACACGAGTTCCCATCCGTGCTGGTCGGCTTTCCATCGACCGGCCAGCGACGCGGGCCACGCTCCG
>CAYNQP010000711.1:0-2459 GCA_964399325.1 uncultured Pirellulales bacterium | reverse complement strand
GCTGTTCGGAGGTGACTTCCAGATTCCAGGTGCCGATGAGGGCCGCACCCATCCGCTTGCCCTCGACCGCCATCTCGCCCATCTCGGACTTCAGGGTGCCGGAAAGGGTATCCTGCTGCATAGTCCCCGCGAAGGCCCCCTCCCACGGACGATCCGCATTGTTGCTTTTCACCTTGAAGCTCAACTCGCCTCGACTGGACTGAATGTCGGAAACCGCCGCCTCGCCCTGCGCGCTCTTCCACTGCGCCGTCGGCGCGCCCTCCTTGTCGGCCCCGATAGTGAGCGTAATCGGGATTTCGCGGTCGTTCATCTTGAGAGTGACTTCCCAGATTCCGGCCGCCCTGGGCATGCGCGGAGCACGCTGGCCTTCGAGCGTAGAATCGCCCTGGCCACCCGAGAGGGTGCCGGTCAGCTTACCGTCGGCGACCGTTCCCTTGAATGTCGAGGTCATGGACTCACCGTCGCGACCTTGCATGACTCGCTTGAAGCTGAGTTGGCCGTCTGCGAACGTGATGTCCTTCAGGTCGTTGGCTCCCCAGAAGCTGAGCCACTGCCCTGTCTGGTTGCCGTCCTGGTCCCTGGCAAACGACAGAATCGATTCCATCGGCATACCATTGAACTCGCTCTTGACAGTCCAGTCGCCGTACATGCCCCTTCCTCCCCTGGGCGGCTGGGCGGAAACCTGGCCCGGCAGCACCATCATTACACAGATCAGGACCACGATGATAGAAATTGCCTGTTTCATGTTGCGTACCTCCAAAAAGAATGATTGTTGGGGTCTTTCTTCTCCCCTGCTTCGTCGGCTCCCCACAGTCCGTCGAGAGCGCGCATCCCGGGATTCGGCCGGGCCACACCAATCTAGCAGGACGCCCTCCGGGCCGCAATGATTTCAATAATCCTGGGAATCTCCCCGAAGATATGCCGGCCGGGCCTTTTTCGACCGAAAGTCGGTGAATCGAGGCGGTTAGAGAGTCTCTGAGATTGAAAACACCCTCGCGCGCGAGTAGAATCGCATGCTGCAAACGGTATGGGTCGGAGTTGGCCGACCCTGCGAAACTAGATCCAGCAAGAAAGCCGATTCGAAACCGCCGGCTCATGAGGCGGTTCGAGTCGTTCGGAGTACGCCATGAAGCGACTGTCGCCGGCAGAGCGAAAATACATCCTCTACCAGAACCTGCTGCGTCTGCACAAGGATTGGACCTGCCGCTACGGCCGGTGGAACACCACCAAGATGCTGCACGAATTGAGACTGCTGCTGCGAAAGGTCGGCAAAGACGGCATGGAGGCCCTGGAGGCACCGGAGCCGGTCGCCACGATGGAAGAGGAACTGCCTCTGTTCGACTGAGCCGCCGGCGTGAGCCTCAGCGGGGCAGAAGGAGGCCGTTTTTCTGCTCGTTGCCTGAGTCTTCGAGCGCGGCCTTCGCTCGCCCCTGCACGACGACCGAAGGCCGGAGGAAACACGATTGCGGGTGCGCAATTCGACCCCTCCAGCCTGTGGCCCGTCCACCTCAATATTGTGTCACCGTATGAACAACATCTCCGCATAGCTGGGCAGCGGCCACAGCGTGGCGTCGACCACGGTTTCCAGTTCGTCGGCGACCAGTCTGAGGACCGCCATCGCCGGAATGACGTCCTCGCGGTAGCTCTCGGCATGCTTCTCGACTCCCTTCGTGGCCCCGGCCTTACCCACCGCCTTCTCCAGGGCTTCGATGCGGCTTTCCAGTGTTGCGATCAGATCGCAGAGACGCTTGAGCATCTTGGTTTGGGTTTCCGCGCCGACACCGGCGCCGGAGACGGCCGCGATAGCCTCGCCCAGGCGAGTCGAGTATTGACAGCAGGCGGGCAGGATCTGACGCTTCGCCATGCTCAGCATGGTCAGCGCCTCGATGTTGATCTGCCGACTGTAGGCCTCCAGCAGCACCTCGGTACGGGCCTTGAGTTCGTGCTTACTCAAGACGCCGTGCTTGGTGAACAGGGCAACGTTCTCTTTGGAGGGAATCGACTTGAGTGACTCGACCGTCGAGCGCACGTTCGGCAGCCCGCGTTTCTCGGCCTCCGCGACCCACTCCTCGGTGTAGTTGTCACCGTTATACACGATCCGGGCGTGCTTGACGGCGACATCGTGCAGAATCTTCTGGGCGGTCGCCTTGACATCCCGGGCCTTCTCCAGCTCATCGGCGATCTCGCACAAGACATCGGCCACAATCGTGTTGAGCACGAAACTCGGCCCCGATACCGACTGCGATGAGCCCACCATGCGGAACTCGAACTTGTTGCCGGTAAAGGCAAACGGCGACGTACGATTTCGGTCGGTGCAATCCTTCGGCAGTTGCGGCAGGGTCGAGACACCGAGCTTGAGCTCGCCGCCCCGCTTGCTGCGCTTGGCGCCGCCATGGGCCAACTGTTCGAAGATGTCGGTCAACTGGTCGCCGAGGAAGACCGACACGATGGCCGGTGGG
>CAYNQP010000710.1:0-2460 GCA_964399325.1 uncultured Pirellulales bacterium | reverse complement strand
GGAGCCTGCCTCTGACCAATGAGCAGATGAGACAGCAGGCGAGCTTTGCGGGTTGGGATTTCGTGGGCGAGACGGCCAACGGGATGGAGGACATCTGGTGGATGGACGAGGGCAAGGATTACCCAAGACTGCGGTGGGAGCTGCTTACCGATGATGCGGTGGTTTTCGTGATCGACGATTTTGAGGACTACAACGATGCGTCAGGCCATGAGGTATGGAGTACCTGGATCGATGGGTATGGTATGAATGGCGGGATGGCAGGCCATTGGGACCCGCCCTATGCCGAGCAGACCATCGTTCACTCCGGCCGGCAATCTATGCCGTTCTACTACGCCAACACGAAAGGCATGGCCAACTCCGAGGCCTACCGAGGCTTCTACCCTGCGCAGGACTGGACCACGGACGACGCGGTGGCATTGGTGCTGTGGTTTAGGGGCGTCACTGATAACGGCGTCGATGCGTTCTACATCGCGGTCAACGGCAAGAGGATATTCCATCCCGATGCGAACGCTGTCCTGGCCGACACGTGGACGCCGTGGATCATTCCGCTGAGCAGTCTGTGGGCCGCTGGAGTGAACACAGAGCACGTCACGAGTATGGAGATCGGCATCGGCGACAATACCCGGCCGAGTCAGAATGCCTCTGGCCTCTTGTACATTGACGATATCCGACTGGTGAAGAGGGCGCAGTAGACATCTGGTGGAGTCTCGAAGGCCAGGACTATCCGAGGTTGTGGTGGGAGCCCCGCGATTGATGATGGATGATTTTCGATTGATGATTGAGGTGGAACAGGGTGTACCTGGCTGGACGCGAGCTTTCGCGCGCAGTGTGCTTACTCGGCCGGAGGCAGCAAGTTCTGGTCGGCGCCGCCGATGAGGTGGGGCAGGCCCTCTTCGAGTTCCATGCGTTCGGTCAGTTCGCCGGTCAGCTCGGTGAGGAAGCGGCTGAGCTTCATCATGACGAGGTTGCCGCCGCGGTTGCGGTAGACTTCCGGAACGACCAGGTAGAGTTCGTCGCGGGCGCGCGTCACCGCCACGTGGAAGACCCGTCGCTCCTCCTCCAACTCGTCCTGGCGGTTCATCGCCATATCGCTGGGGAAACGCCCGTCGGCCATCCACGGAATGAACACGATGGGCCACTCCAGACCCTTGGCCTGATGGACCGTGCTGAGGATCACGAACTCCTGCTCCTCCGGTCCGGACACGACGTTCTCGCCAGAGAACTCCCCTGACAGAGCGACGTCGGCCAGGAACGCCTCGACATTCTTGTACTGTGCGGCGAAGTTGGCCAGGGCTTTGATGTCCTCCCGGCGCAACGACGCGCCGTCGTAGTGTGAGACGAGGTAGTCATCGTAAGAACGCTTCAGCACGAGGTCGATCACCTCGGGGGGCGAATCGATCTCGCTGGCGTCCTTGATCAGCCCGGCGAAGTCCTCGTAGAACGGCCGGGCGCTGGCTGGCAGCAGGCTGGCCGTCTCGGTGGTGAAGACCTCTTTGAACGGATCGGCCGTGTCGCTGATATGCCGCCAGACCCGCCGCGACAGCGCGCTGCCGACGCGGGGCAGCATCTTGAGCAGTCTTAGCCACGCCAACTCATCGGTTGGGTTCTGCATGATCCGCAGGTAGCAAATGATGTCCTTCATGTGGGCCTGCTCGAAGAAACGCAGACCGCCGCGAATGTGGAAGGGAATGTTGCGCCGCTGGAATTCGAGCTGGATTTCGAGCGAGTGCCAGTGACTGCGGTACAGCACGGCCACGTCGTTGAGGTTGCGTCCCTCGTCGAGCAGGTGCAGCACGTACTCAGCGATGAACCGCGACTGCGTGTAATGGTCCTGGCACGGCACGATGGCGGGTTTGAGCCCCGAGCTGCGGATCGCCTGGAGGTTCTTGGGCAGCCGGCGGGTATTGTGGCTGATGCTGGCATTGGCCAGCTTGAGGATCTCGGGCACGGAACGGTAGTTGGTTTCGAGCTTGAACTCGCGCGCATCGGGATACCGCTCTTTGAACGTGATGATGTTCTCGAAATTGGCCCCGCGAAAGCTGTAGATCGACTGCGAGTCGTCCCCCACCACCGTCAGGCTGCGGTGCCTGGAGGCCAGCAGATCGATGATCGCCCCCTGGATGGCGTTGGTGTCCTGGTACTCATCGACCAGAACGTGCAGGAACTGGCCGGCGAGCTTGTCGCGCACGTCGGGGTATTCGGCCATCAGGCGCAGCCAGGCGCTGAGCAGGTCGTCGAAGTCCAGCAGTTGCCGCTGGCGCTTCTTGGTCGTGTAGAGGACGAGCACCTTCTCGATGCCGTCGATCTCCGGGACAAACATCGGGTAACGTCTCGACAAGACCGCGTCGAGCGGTTCGAGCGTGTTCTGGAGAAAGGAGGAGATCGCGGCCAGGACCGACTTTTGCGGGAAGCGTCGCTGGCGGATATCGACGCCCGATTCGTCCACGCACGAGGCCAGCA
>CAYNQP010000709.1:0-2461 GCA_964399325.1 uncultured Pirellulales bacterium | reverse complement strand
TTCGGCCATCTCCAGGCGTTTCATTGCCAGACGCGAATAGTCAGCGTCGATTTCCACGCCTATGAAATGCCGTCCCAGTTTCCTGGCAACGACCGCCGCCGTGCCCGACCCTAAGAAAGGATCCAGCACCACGTCGCCCGGATTGGTGCTCGCCAGGATGATCTTTGCGAGCAGCTTCTCCGGTTTCTGAGTGGGATGATCCGTATTCTCCGGCATCGACCAAAAGGGCACGGTCAAGTCCGTCCAGATGTTGGACGGATGTGTCAACCGAAAGTCACCGGTGCGCTCGCGGGACCAGTCCTTGGGCTCGCCATTTCGCGTTGTGTATGGCGCGACAACTTTTCTTTTTAGTTTCACGTCATCCACATGGAACGTGTATTCATCGGAGACCGTACAAAACCAGATGTCTTCGCTACAGTTCTTCCAATTGGTTCTTGCCCCACGTCCTTTCTCTCGCTCCCACGTGATGCGATTGCGAACCTTGAAATGCTGATCGGCGAACATCTGAACATCCGCGCTCGCCCGCCAGTCAGAACAGATGTATACCGAAGCCGTCGGCTTCAGAGTGGGCATGACTGGCAGTAACCATGCTTCGAGTTGCGCGCGATAGTCGCCGAGAGGCTGCCTCGAGAAACGCCTTCCATTGAAATTCTTTGTCAAGTTGTACGGGGGGTCAACAAACAACAGATCCACGACCCCTTTCGGCAAATGCCCTACTGCCGACTGCATGTCCTGGCAGAAGATGTGGTCCAGTACATCGTCAACACTCACCTTCGCCGCAAGTTGAGACAGGTTGCGATCATACTTCTGTGTCTCGGCTGGGCTGAGCGTGAGTGTGCGATTTCTCGGAGCTTTCGCACTCATAGGACTATCTCCGTGTACTTCCGCATGGGCCAAAGCCCATCCTGTTCAGTCAAAGATATTTGCGCGGGTCTGCGAGTTTCCCTTCCACCGCACTGGCTGCCGCCGTGGCGGGGCTGGCTAGGTAGACTTCGCTCTTCGGATGTCCCATCCGGCCGACGAAGTTGCGGTTGGTCGTACTGACGCACTTTTCGCCTTCGGCCAGCACGCCCATGAAACCACCAAGGCACGCGCCGCAGGTCGGGGCCGAGATCACGCAGCCGGCGTCATAGAAGACGTCGAACAGCCCTTCGTCCTTGGCCTGCTTCCAGATCACGGGCGTGGCCGGCACGATCAGCGTTCGGATCGCGACCTGCTTGCCTTTCAAGATGCCCGCGGCGATGCGAAAGTCCTCGATCCGCCCGTTCGTGCAACTGCCGATGTACGCCTGGTCCATCGCCTTGCCGGCACAGTCACCGATGGCCACCCCGCCGCTGGGTAGGTGCGGCAAAGCCACCATGGGTTCCAGCGTCGAGCAGTCGAACTGTTCCGTCGCGAAGTACTCGGCATCGTCATCCGACGCAAAGACGGTATAGTCCTTCTTGTCGGTCAGATGCTCATCGAGATACGCCTTTGTGACATCATCGAACCCAATGACGCCGTTCTTGGCCCCGGCCTCGATGGCCATATTGGTCATGGTCATGCGGGCCTCCATCGACATCTTAGCCAGCGCCGGCCCGGCAAATTCCATGGCCCGGTAGAGCGCGCCATCCGTGCCGATCCGCGCGATCACGGCCAGGATCACGTCCTTGCTGTACACGCCGGGCCCGAGCGTGCCGTTGAGGACGAACTTCATCGACGCCGGCACCCTGAACCATAGAATCCCCGTGGCGATGGTGGCCGCCAGGTCGGTCGAGCCGATGCCTGTGCTGAATGCCCCGAAGGCGCCGTACGTACACGTGTGCGAGTCGCCGCCCACGATCACTTCGCCCGGGCGGATGTGCCCCTGCTCGGGCAGCAGCGCGTGACAGACGCCCGCGCGACCGATCTTATAGTAGTATTTGATCTGGTGACGCTTCGCCCAGTCGTCGAGGCGCTTGTGCAGCTCGGCGCTCTTGACGTCTTTGGCCGGCTGGAAATGGTCCGGCGTCACTACGATCTTCTCCGGATCGAAGACCTTGTCGATTCCCTTTTCGACCAGCATGGAAATCGCCGGCGGCGTCGTCACATCGTGGCACATCACCACGTCGATCTTCGCATCCACCAATTGCCCCGGCGCAATGGTCTTCTGCCCGCTCGCCCGCGCCAATATCTTTTCTGTTATCGTCATTCCCATGAGTCACGTCTTTCGTATGCTTCTGTGTCACTCCAATGTCATTCCCGCGCAGGCGGGAATCCAGCAACCTCGGCCGATGTAGGATGGGCAACTTGTTGCCCATGCGGACTCTTTCCGACTACAACGGCGCCTTCATCTCCGGCGGCGCGCCCTCGGCTGCCGCCATCCGGTTGATCGCGTCGACGTAGGCCTTGGCACTGGCCTCGATGATGTCGGTCGAGACGCCGCGGCCGATGTAGGTCCGGCCCTTCTCGGCGATCCGAACCGTGGCCTCGCCGAGTGCTT
>CAYNQP010000708.1:0-2471 GCA_964399325.1 uncultured Pirellulales bacterium | reverse complement strand
CAACAATAATAAACAAAAATACAAAACAAAAAAAAAAATGACTTAAGAAAAGTGAAATTAAGATCTCATCATACTAGGGCGTGTCGTAAGGGTAGATCGTCGCAGCACTTTGGAAGATGCGACCATTGGTTTGGGCATCGCTTTCGAGTAGCGCCTGTTGGCTTAATGAGATAGAGCAACACGGAGGATTTTCATCACGGGGCAATGAAAAAACGGCGGGCCAGCGCTCCGGACAGGAGCGTTGGCCTGTTCTACAGTCGGCTGGTGCTGACGAAAACGCGGCGCGACTGCGGCGGCAGAGTCATCAAAATAGCTCCACGAGGACCGGTTGCTCGGGCGGACGGACCTCATCTACCAAGTGCTCGCCCAGACGAAAGGCCTCATCGAGGGCTGCGGCATGCCTCAGAACCGAACCTTGCTCGTCAACCTGGTTGACGAACAGGTTGCTGACGCAGTTCACCTCCATACACTCAAGGTAGCTCTGCATGGTCCGGCGAATGCCCTCGAATTGCTTCTTGCTGCGAGATCCCCCCACGGCGATGATCATGGCCCTGCGATCGCGGCTCGGCTCGAAGAGCGGTTTCCGAAGCACGTGTTTTCGAGCCCAGAGAGACTGGCCGCGGTCTATGAGCAGCTTGGCTTGTGCCGAGACGGCCATGAAGAAAACAGGTGTGGCAAAGACGAGCCTATCGGCATCGAGAAGTTTTTTGAGTAGGGTCTCATAGTCATCCCGCAGCACGCAGACGCCGGTCCTTTGGCAGGTGTTGCACTCCGTGCACCCCTGGATGTTGTAGTCGACCAGTCGCAGGGACTCCACCTGCGCACCGGCCTGCTCGCAGCCCCGAAGGGCTTCTTGCAGCAGAACGTCGCTATTGCCATTCAAGCGGGGGCTTGCCCCAATCCCGAGGACGGTCAGTGTCACTGTGGCTCTCCGTTGTCAGAAGACGACGCCCAGGAACAGGAGTAGGACGCCCGCCGCGGCCCCTGCCAGGGTCAGTCTGAGCCATTTAGTGTAACGGGCGTAGCCCGGATGCTGATCCTCGAATTCATAGTAGTAATCGTCGATGTCGGAGTCGTCGCGCGGTCTGAGATGCGCCCGTGCGTAAACATGCGCAGCCAACGACCCGAGAAACAGAAACCCACCGGCGATATACATTGCTACAATCACACCTGCCATGTCCGTATCATACGAGACGAGGAACTGGGGCCAAAGAGAAAACTCGGTGGTCATATGCGTGACCTTGACGCCTCGATCGGATGAGGCTATCCTCGCACGCAGGCCAATCCGGACAACCTTACGGCCGCAGTTGCCTGGACAGGGATCGGAGCATGAGAAGCATCGACCTACGTAGTGATACGGTGACGCTGCCGTCGCCGCAGATGCGCGAAGCGATATACCATGCCCAACTCGGGGACGACGTGTTCGGCGAAGACCCGACGGTCAACAACCTCGAGCAGATGGCGGCGGACCGCGTGGGCAAGGAAGCGGGCCTGCTCGTGGCCAGCGGCACGATGGGCAATCTTGTGTCAATCATGGCGCACTGCGGCCGAGGTGACGAGGTCATTCTTGGGGATCAGTCCCATACGTTCTACTATGAAGCAGGGGGGATCTCTGCTGTGGGAGGAATTCATCCCCACACGATCCCGAATCAGCCGGATGGTACGCTGCGTCTGGACGACGTTGACGCGGCTGTGCGCCCCGACAACGTTCATTTTCCGCGGACACGCTTGATCTGCCTTGAGAATACGCACAATCGGTGCGGCGGCGCGACCCTTACGCCGGACTATACGAACAAGGTTGCGGGGCTCGCCCAGCGGCATGGTCTGGCCCTTCACTTGGACGGCGCCCGTGCCTTCAATGCGGCGGTTGCGTTGAACGTTGATGTGAAAGACCTGACGCAGGGTGTGAATTCGGTCAGTCTTTGCCTGTCCAAGGGGCTTTCGGCTCCCGTGGGCTCGGTTGTCTGTGGCTCGAAGACATTCGTTGCGGAGGCGCGCCGGATTCGCAAGGTACTGGGCGGCGGCATGCGCCAAGCGGGGATTATCGCCGCCGTCGGCATCGTCGCTCTTGAGCAAATGATCGACAGAATTCAAGAGGACCACGACAACGCCGCCCGGCTGGCGCACGGCATCGCAGAGCTACAGGGCCTGTCCATCGACCTTGACGGTGTACAAACGAACATTGTCTGTTTCGACGTGGCCGGCGTAACGCTCACTGCAGATGAGTTCCTGGGGAAGTTGGCCGGTGCAGGTGTCAAGATGCTGTGTGTCGGACCGGGACGCATCCGAGCCGTCACCCACTACGGTATAACGACCGATGATATCGACCGGGCTCTTTCTATCATGGCCGATGTTGTGCCAGCTTCACAGGCGTGAGTTCTCCGGCCGCTGATACACAACCTGGCCGCCCACAATCGTGGTGTGGATGGACAGGTCTTCTTCGATCAGCACCAAATCCGCATCATGCCCGG
>CAYNQP010000707.1:0-2475 GCA_964399325.1 uncultured Pirellulales bacterium | reverse complement strand
GGTAGAGAATTCCTTTCATGCCTGCGCTAAGCGCGCCGTCTACGCAGGCGGCCTTGTCGTCGATGAGGACGCACTGCCGGAGGGCCTTGCCAACACTGCGAGCGGCGATTTCGTAGATCATCTTCTCCGGCTTGGCGGTGCCTTCGACGCAGGAGAAGACCAGCGCGTCGAATACGTCATACTCCTGCTCCATGGATACCTGCACGACCGGCGATTCCGTGTTCGACAGCAGGGCGGTCTTGCAGTCCCTGTCGTGCAGCCGGCGGGCCAGAGCGAAGACGTCCTTCCGCACCACGCACGCCGTCCGGAAGGCTTGGCCCCAGAGCGAGGCGACGGTTGGGATGGGCCTGCCGAGATCGCGGCAGACCCTCCGCCAGAATACGGCTTCGGCGATCTGACCTCTCTGGAACGGCTCGGCGTGTTGGTTGTGGGCTTGCGTGTAATCCCGCACGGTTACTCCCAGCGCCTTGGCGCAATAGGCCATCAGCCCCGGCGCCGGGTCGTCGATCAGCACGCCGCCCCAGTCAAAGATCACCGCTTTGATCGGTTCCATCACGTTCGACTCACCCTCCAAATCCACACCATTGGCACCCGGACGATACCGGGGCCCATCCGTGATATCAACAGTTTTCTTCATCGACCGGCCGCGAGGCGACTATGAAATACCCCGCCCGTTGCTTATAATCACCAGCGAACCCGATCCCTTGTGAAGTACTGCGGAGCGTTGGCATGGAATATGTCCTGATTGCCGTTATCAGTGTTGTTATTGGGGCCGGGGCGGCAGCGCTGCTGGCCCTGCGTAAGGTTCACACGCTCGAACAGCAGTGCGTCGAGGAATCGCAGAGGCGCGTCGCCGCCGAGGAGCGCAACTCAAGGATACCCGAGTTGGAGTCGCAGATCGCATCCAAGGACCAGCAGATCACTACGCTGCAGGCCGAGACGTCCGGGGCGAAGGCGGAAATCAGCAGTCTCTCCACCAAGCTGGCCGAGCAGGAGAAGGCCTCCAAGGAAAAGCTCGCCTTGCTCGACGAGGCTCGGCAAAGACTATCCGACGCCTTCAAGGCTCTCTCGGCCGAGGCGCTCAAGATCAACAGCACGCAGTTTCTCGAACTGGCCAAGACCAATCTCGACAAGTACCACGAGGGCGCCAAGAGCGAGTTGGAGAAGCGCCAGAAGGCCATCGACGAGCTGGTCAAACCGCTCAAGGAGTCTCTGATGAAGGTTGATGATAAGATGGGCAAGATCGAGAAGGAGCGCTCGGCCGGCTTTGCCACGTTGACCGAGCAGATCAAATCGCTGGCTACCTCAGGGGATAACTTGAAGAAGGAAACCGCCAACCTGGTCACCGCGCTGCGCCGGCCGACGGTTCGCGGCCGCTGGGGCGAAATCCAGTTGAAGCGTGTGGTCGAGATTGCCGGGATGGTGGAGTACTGTGATTTCACGACGCAGGAGTCCGCGGATACAGGCGCCGGCCGCATTCGCCCCGATATGATCGTCAGGCTGCCGAATGAGCGCATGGTGGTCGTTGACGCCAAGACGCCCCTGGAAGCCTATCTCCAGTCGCTCGAAGCGCCCGACGAGGCAGTGCGCGCGGAGAAACTCAAGCAACACGCCCGCGCCGTCCACACCCACATCCAGAACCTCTCGGCCAAGGCGTATTGGGACCAGTTCGCCCAGGCCCCCGAGTTCGTTGTGCTGTTCCTGCCGGGCGAGATGTTCTTCAGTGCCGCGCTGGAACAGGAGCCCCGCCTGATCGAGATGGGTGTTGAGAAGAAGGTGATCGTCTCAACCCCGACTACGCTGATTGCCCTGCTCCGGGCCGTCTCGTACGGCTGGCAGCAACAGCGGGTCGCCGAGAACGCCCAGGCGATCAGCGATCTGGGCCGCGAGCTCTACGAGCGGATTCGTGTCCTCGTGGGCTATTTCGACGATATCGGCAAGAACCTCGACCGGGCCGCCGACGCCTACAACAAGGCCGTCGGCTCGATAGAGACCCGCGTCCTCGTGACCGCCCGCAAGTTCAAAGACCTCGGCACCGCCACCGGGGCCGACCTCGATGCCCCCCGCACCGTGGACGCCCGCACCCGCAGCCTCCAAGCCCCCGAAGGCGAGGCGGACTCGCCTCCGGCATGAGGAGCAGCCCCAAGGCAAAGGACAGAGTCACTACTTGTCATATCTGCGGCGGAACGCTTGAAGAGCGTTGCACCACCTTGCGGTTCAAGGTGGGCGACGACCGCGTCGTTATCATTAAGAGCTTTCCGGTTCTTCAGTGCGCCAATTGCAGCGAGTACGTCATTGAGGATGCGGTGATGGAGAGGGTCGATACGATCCCGAGTAGCGTGGACACTGCCGTGGAGCTGGAGACCCTCAGCTACGTCGCCTAAGGAACCATCCACGAAACTCCCTGGCAGAGACGCCAAAAAGAGAAAGGGCTGCAAGCCATGCCTGCAGCCCCTGTGATTGCTAGTAGGGTGA
>CAYNQP010000706.1:0-2476 GCA_964399325.1 uncultured Pirellulales bacterium | reverse complement strand
ATGCCGAAAGAAGAGGGCGGCGACCTTCCGACCGTCGAGGCCATCGAAGGTGTGGTTGTTCACTCGTCCTCGCCGCCGGCGGGGGAGTTTGCCTGTTCCAACGATCTGTTCAACCGGATTCACACGCTCATCCGCTGGGCGCAGCGGAGCAACATGATGAGTGTGATGACCGATTGCCCGCACCGCGAGAAGCTCGGCTGGCTCGAACAATACCATCTCAACGGCCCGTCGTTACGCTATGAGTTCGACTTGGCGCGACTGTTCACCAAGGGCATGAACGACATGGCCGATTGCCAGTTGGACAACGGGCTCGTTCCCGACATTGCACCCGAATACGTTGTCTTCGACGGAGGCTTTCGCGATTCGCCCGAGTGGGGCAGCGCCTACGTGCTCGTGCCTTGGCAACAGTACGAATGGGCGGGGGACATGGACCTGTTACGCCGCCATTACGAGGGCATGGAGCGCTACGTCGCCTATCTCGGCAGCACCGCGACGGACGGCATCGTCTCCCACGGGTTGGGCGATTGGTACGACATTGGCCCCGGTCCGCCCGGCTATGCGCAATTGACGCCTATCGCCCTGACAGCGACCGCGTTTTACTACTACGACGCATGGGTTCTGTCCGAAGCGGCGAAGGTATTGGGCAAGACCGACGACGGCGAAAGATACGAACGACTCGCGGCCCAAATCCGCACGGCGTTCAACGAGAAGTTTTTTAACGCCGAGACGGGCCAGTACGCCACCGGATCGCAGTGCGCCAACTCCATCGCGCTGGTGATGGGTCTGGTCGAGCCCGCCAACCGCCAGGCCGTATTGGATGCGGTCGTGCAGGATGTCCGTCAGCGTGGGAACGCCTTGACCGCCGGCGACGTGGGCTATCGCTACTTGCTGCGCGCCCTGGCCGATGGGGGACGCTCCGACGTTATCTTCGAGATCAACAACCAGTCCGACAAGCCGGGCTATGGCTACCAGTTGAAGAGAGGGGCCACGAGCCTGACCGAGGCCTGGGATGCCCGGTCGTCATCAAGCCAGAACCACTTCATGCTGGGCCAGATTGTCGAATGGTTCTATGGCGACTTGGCCGGCATCACCTGCGACCCCAACGGCCCGGGCTTCGAGAAGATCGTCCTACGTCCCCAGCCGGTGGGAGACCTGACCTGGGTCAGTGCATCCTATGATTCCATTCACGGCAAGATCGGCTCCGAGTGGAAGCGTCGGGACGGGCGTTTCACGTTGAAGGCGACCATTCCCGCCAATACGTCGGCTACCGTCTACGTACCGTGCAGCCCTGGAGGGCGGGTAACGGAGAGCGGGCGGCCCGCCGAACGTAGCACCGGCGTCCGTTTGCGGGGCAGAGAACGGAACTGCATGGTTTACGAAATCGGCTCCGGTGTCTATACTTTCCAGTCGCCGCTTGAAGGTGAGCCCGCCGTCGCCGCGGGCAACTGATATCCTGGACGGAAGAGAACGACATGACGGATTTCGCTGGAGGGCAGACATCATGAGATGCATCCACGCACGATTTGGCTGGGTCGTATTTACGATCTGCGCGATTGCTTCCGGGGTGGCTGGGGCTGCTGACTTCGTCGTGGCGGTCGACGGCAGCGGGCAGTTCAAGACCGTGCAGGAGGCGATCAACGCCGCACCCACCGGAACGCCGGCCGACCCGTCGATCATCCATATCGCCCCGGGTCTCTACAAGGACCTGCTCTACATCCAGCGCGAGAAACGCTTCCTCCACCTCGTAGGCCAGGATGCCCAGAAGACGGTGCTGACGTACGATCTGAACGCCAACATTGTTGGCAAGGACGGCAAGCCGATCGGCACCTTCCGCACTCCGTCGACGTTGATCGACGCCGATGACTTCAGCGCCGAGAACCTCACCTTTGAGAATTCCGCCGGTCCCGTGGGCCAGGCGCTGGCCGTCCGCATCGACGGTGACCGCGTCGCATTTCGCAACTGTCGATTCCTGGGCTGGCAGGACACGATCCTGGCCAATCGCGGCCGGCACTACTTCAAGGACTGCTACATTGCCGGCGGCGTTGATTTCATCTTTGGCGGTGCTACGACGCTCTTCGACAACTGTCATATCCATTGTCTCAGGAGCGGCTACATCACCGCGGCCTCTACCCCGGACAACCAGCCGTTTGGCTTTGTCTTTCGCAACTGCAAGATCACGGGCGAATCGAGCGACATGCGGACCTACCTGGGTCGGCCGTGGCGCGACTTTGCCAGTGTGACTTTCCTCAACACGGAGATGTCCGACGTGGTCCGTCCCGAAGGCTGGAACAATTGGCGTCAGCCAAATCGAGAGAAGACCGCGCGCTACGCTGAGTACAACAGTTCCGGCCCCGGCGCCAATCCGCAGGCCCGCGTCTCCTGGGCGCGGCCATTGAGCGCAGCAGAAGCCGAGGCAATCACCGCCGAGAAGGTGCTGGGCGGTTGGAATCCAACGGTCGAAACGCAGGCAGGCGGC
>CAYNQP010000705.1:0-2483 GCA_964399325.1 uncultured Pirellulales bacterium | reverse complement strand
TCGCCCAAAAGGGATTCTTCACGGTAGCCTACAAACAGGGCAACGGCAAGGAAGTGCAACGCAAGCTGAGTGACCGCCACTACGACAATCTGGGCGCTGTCCTGGATCATCTCGTGGCCCAGATCACCTGAGAGTCAGCTCCGGCGGACCGGCGAATTTGGTTGACCGTGGTGGGGTGCGTCGGTAGCCTATGCCGGTTTGCGTTTGAAATCAACCGTTGACCGGCTTTGGGAAATACGAATCCGATGAATATCTGCGTGGTTGGGTTACAGTGGGGTGATGAGGGCAAGGGCAAGGTCGTGGATATCCTGGCCGAGGACTGCGACATTGTCGTTCGCTACGGCGGGGGCTCCAATGCCGGACACACCGTTGTCATCGGCAGCAGCCGGTTCGCCCTGCATCTCCTCCCGAGCGGCTCGATTCGCAAAGGTGTCACCTGCGTGATCGCCAACGCCGTGGTGGTCGATCCGGAGGTGCTCCTCGGCGAAATCGACGGCTTGGCCGAACGGGGGATATCACTCAACGGCCGGCTCCTGATCAGCGAGAACGCCCACGTGGTTCTGGACTACCACAAGAGAGAAGACCAATTGCGCGAGGAGTCACTCGGCGAGCGGAAGATCGGGACCACCATTCGCGGCATCGGCCCGTGCTACGCGGACAAAGTGGGTCGCAGCTACGCCGTTCGGGTGGGGGACTTTCGCGATTTAGCGGCGCTGAGAGAGAAGCTCAAGGTCATCCTGGCGTACAAGAACAAGCTGTTCGGCGCCCTGTACGGGGCCGAGCCGATGGATACCGAGGCCATCTTTGAGAAGTGCGAGGTCTATGCCGAGCGGCTTCTGCCGTTCATCACGGATACCACGGAATTCCTGCACATGTCGATCAAAGAGGGCAAGTCAGTTCTGTTCGAGGGCGCACAGGGTTCGCTGCTGGATTTGGATCATGGGACTTTTCCTTATGTGACCAGCTCGAATTCCAGCTCGTTGGGTCTGCCGGCCGGCTGCGGCGTGCCCGCCCGCATGGTGGACAAGTACGTTGGGGTCATCAAGGCCTATACGACGCGCGTGGGAGCCGGGCCGTTCCCCACCGAGCAGGACAACGAAGTGGGGGATTACATTCGCGACGCCGGAAACGAATACGGCACCACGACCGGCCGACCGCGGCGCTGCGGATGGTTCGATGCGGTGGCTGCATCCTATGGTGTCAGAATCGGCTCGATTGACGCGCTGGTCTTGCTCCATCTGGATACGCTGACCGGCTTGAAGGAACTGAGAGTCTGCCGGGCTTATGAGGTCGCGGGACGCGAGACGATGTTCTTTCCGGCGAATATTACTCGCTTGGCAAAGGCCAAGCCCATCTACGAGACTCTGCCCGGTTGGAACGACGATATCACGGAGGCTACCACGTTTGCCCAATTGCCGGTCAATGCCAGGAACTATGTGCACCGCATTGAGCAGGTCGTCGGCAGGCCGATCGAGATGATCGGAGTGGGGCCCAAGCGAAGCCAGACGATTGTCCAACCGTAGGGGCTTCTGACACTCGCGCTCCAGAGGCGTAATCCGTATCTGACGAGCATCTTACTGGCGGATCGGTACGAATGGAAAACACAGAAGACAAATTGAGAGCGACGGCCGAGCGACTGGGTGTAGAGTTCGAGCAAATGCCGCGCCACATTGCCGTTATCATGGACGGCAACGGTCGGTGGGCGCAGCGCAAAGGGCGGCCTCGATACGAGGGCCATGCGCAGGGAGCGGAGACGGCCGAGATGATCTCCCTTCGCTGCGTCGATCTGGGTATTCAGTCGGTGACTCTGTATGTGTTCAGCACAGAGAACTGGAAACGACCGAAAATCGAGGTCGATGCCCTGATGCATCTGTATAGCCGGTACTTGGTGAGTATTCGCGAGAGTCTGATGGAGAACAACGTCCGCTTCGCTCACCTCGGTTGCATGACCGGATTGCCCCAGACCGTCAAGGATGCGCTCGTGGGCACGGCCCAGATCACCAGCGGCAATACCGGCATGGTGCTGGCCATGGCCTTGAACTACAGCGGCCGAGCGGAGATCGTCGATGCGGTTCGGGCGATTGCAGGGGAAGTCCAGCGGGGACAACTGCGGGTCGAAGATATCGATGAGCAGTGTATCAGCGACCATCTGTATACGAAAGGACTTCCCGACCCGGACTTGTTGATTCGCACGGCGGACGAATTGCGGGTGAGCAACTTTCTGCTTTGGCAGATCTCTTACAGCGAGTTCTATGTGACCGAAACCCTTTGGCCGGATTTTGACCAAGCGGCACTTGAAAAGGCCATTGTGGCCTACGCGGAACGAGATCGGCGTTTCGGAGCCATCGACACCGGTCCGCGGCGTCGCACGTGACCGTCGGTGCGGGCTAGCGCTGAGCGGGGACCGAGCCGGCCCACTGCGATTTTGAACAAGACCTCTTCTTTCACAGACTATGCTCAAATACAGGGTACTCTTTGGATTG
>CAYNQP010000704.1:0-2484 GCA_964399325.1 uncultured Pirellulales bacterium | reverse complement strand
CGCCGAATCCGCCCATTCCGCCGAGTCTGCCCATGACCTGCTGGGAATTGAACAGCGTGATCTCCGGGACCTTGGCGAAGAAGACATTCCAGAACTGCTCGGCATAGCGGGCGTCGCCGCCGCCGTCGATCCAGCCGCCCTGGTTGCCGCCCGGCTTGATGTTGTTGAAATACTGCGTCTGGAGATAGCTCTGGTAGGACTGGAGACGCTGGCCTCTCTCGGCGTTGCGGGTCTCGGTGCCCGTGTAGATGGCGTCGAACAACTTCGGCTGCACCGCCAGATCGTAGCCGAGACCCTGAAAACTCTCATACCAGTTCGGATACTTGATGATGACCCGGACCTTGGGATTGACCGCCTTGGCCGGACCGATGATCAGATTCTTAGAAACCTCGTCCATCTGCTCGGTGCGGAACTGGGTCCAACTCTTGTCGCCCTTGGCGGCGATGCACCGCTCGCACTTGCAGTTGGTAAAGTAGAAATCGTCGAGGATAATCTCGTCGAAGTGCCGCGCGGTGAACTCGGTCATGGCCTTCACCTGGTCGCGATCGGCCGGGGTGCTGTAGCAGAAGGACTGGAACCCGGCGCTCTCCTGGACGGTCAAGCCCAAGCCGGCGGAGACCTTGATGCCCCGGTCCTGGAAGAAGGTCTTCATGGCGGTTACAGCGGCCTCGGTGGCAAGCTGCCTGTTGCGGGTGGTCTCAAGGTAGACCTTATCCACCTTGACCTGCTTTTCCACGTTCGCCCATAAGGCGGCGAACTGGGCCAAGTTGTTCGGGGTGGATTGGACTTCCTGGTAGCGGAAGTAGACCGCGATGCTGAGGTTGGCGTATCCGCGGCCCCGCGCCGCAGGGGTTTCGCCGACTGACGCGGCGAACGCGGTTGCCGGCGCCAAGGCCAGCCCAATCAAGACAAGCAAAGCCGTGTGTTTGGCGTTCATGGCCGTCGCTGCGCGGTTCAGCATGATAGTGTACTCCTTAATGGGACGTTCACTCTTCTATGCCAATAACTCAAGATCATACTCCGGGGACCGGATGTTTCCACTGCAATCACGGAAAAAGGTAGCCGTTGAGAATCCCTGCGCCGACTTTCATCCTGTCGCCTGACACCGTCCCACAGTAGCATCGCCCGCAAGGCGAACGAGAACCAGGGTGCGTTTCTGATCTGGTTCGTGCGGATTGCCGGGTCGCACGTGACATCGGTTGTTGGCATGTTCCGAGACTACAGGAGGATCATACAATGACGTCCAGGTGGTTCGTATCCACGATGGGATTGTCCTTGATGCTCCGGCCGGCGGCAACCTTCGCCGAGGCGACCCCGTCCCCCCCCCATACCCGGGCGCCATGCCGAGCGATTCCTGCAAAGTGACCGTGAACGGCCAGCCGGTGTTTGTGCACATGTACGTAGTGAAGATTCACATCACCGTTGCGAAAATCGGTGAGGTCCCCCGTCCGCTCCGTCAGCACGAGGCTTTCCGGATGGCAACTGAAACACAGCGCGTAGTTGTCGGTGCTGAACGGCGCGTAGAACAGGCGGGGATCGTGACATTCCGCACAGTCTCCGGTCGTCAAAGGCTCATGCACGTGTTCCTTGGCGGCCTGGTCCAAATGGCAGTATTCGCAGAGGTCTCGGCCGGTTCTCGCCACGGCGTACGCATGCGCATTCGGATCCACCGCCTCATGGCAACTCTTGCAATCGCCCAAGCTGACCGGCCCATGCACGTAGGCCTTCTTGGCATAATCCGCATGGCAGTCCTCCGTCACGCACGTCTTCGGCGGGGAGGTCGGTTTCTCGGCGGCCCAAGCACCGGCCGCGAGAATCACCACGACGGCTATGATCCCCGGATGATGGTATCGCCTGACATCTGCCATATCACCCGCTCCTGTCCTGTTTGTTGCTGGTTCTCATCAGATCGCGTTGACAAAACACACCCAAATCAGTTCTCACACCCAACAAATGGCGCCGGAAACATCAGGGCACACGACGATAGAACATCACGAGCGTCCCGAATTTCGTCGTATGGTGGTTAGGCTTGTCCAATTCCAGGACCACCTCATTCGGAACCTCGTGGCAATCCCGGCAACCCGTCTGGACCGGTCGCTCATGGCTGGTGTCGGCGACCAGGAAGTGACATGCGAAACAGGCATTGCGGTTTACGGAGAAATGCTCGTCCCCTTCGAAATGGACTGCTAATCTCATGAGCAATGCCGGCTGCCATGTGCCCCAAGGCGACCATCTTCTCGCGCTGCGCCATCTGCGCGCTCGATACCTTCAGCATCTCGTTGATGGCTGTGACTTGCTCGGTGCGCTCGCGCAGGTCGGTTTCCAGCTTCTTGTGCTCGGTTAAGTCCCGGCCCGCCAGAACAAGAAGCGGCACGGGGCTCACAAGCACTGGGAACACGTATGTCCCCATCAGCGTGCCGGCCACAACCAGCGCCACGGCTATCCACCGCAACGATATCAGCCAGAGAATCTGGTCGGCAAGCA
>CAYNQP010000703.1:0-2493 GCA_964399325.1 uncultured Pirellulales bacterium | reverse complement strand
GTGCTCGTGGCATCGATCAAGCTGCAATGCGAGGCGCATTGGAGGCCGGCGGCCGAGCGATAGGCATCATAGCTGACCGGCTTGAAAGATGGGTCCTATCTCCAGAACATCGTGAGATCCTGATGGAGGGACGCCTAGTCCTGATTTCGCCCTACGATCCAGCAGCGGGATTCAACGTAGGGCACGCCATGCAGCGCAACAAGTTAATCTATGCATTGGCAGACGCTGCCCTGGTTGTCAGTTCAGATTACGAGAAGGGTGGCACCTGGGCTGGGGCAATCGAGCAGTTGGACAGACTCAGATCTGTACCGGTCTACGTTCGCTCGAATGGCGAAACGGAAAGAGGGCTCCGATCGTTGCGAGAAAGGGGCGCACTGCGATGGCCAGATCCTATGACCCCGGAAGTACTTGCGGGGACTCTTGCCATGGCGTCATCAACAAACGAGCAGACTCCCGCACACGGGTGTCTCCCCTTTGACTCAACAGCCAAGTCAGCCAGTCAGAGAGACGACGAAGAGTGCGCCAACCCATTGCCAAGCATGTCAGCACGCAGGAGAGATACGGTTCATGATTCGGCGCCGGCGGATGAACTATTCGCCAAGGTCAGAGAGTTGCTCGTGCGGATGGATGCGGCCAAGACGGAAGCCGAGGTCGCAGACGAGTTGAAAGTCTCCAAATCTCAAGCCAGACAGTGGTTGCAGCGCCTCGTTCACGAAGGGGTCGTAGAAAGGCTCCCCAGACCTGTCCGATATCGCTCTACCTTGTCGCTGGGACCTCTGTTTGGCAAGCAACGTTAGAATCTGGAACCTGTGCAAGCAGGTCGCACTTTGCCACCGTCTCGGCCTTTTTCTGGGCCTGTGACGGCGTCAACAGGTTCGCGCCCCGGCTCTCGGTAGCTTCTCGGCATGAAATGCAATCGCACAGAACGCCTGTACCGTCGGAATTTCACTTGACATGCAACACGGCGCGACATATTATGTTTGTAGAACTCTGACTGGCAATATGGGAGCGAATGGGAAATGCCAAATAGCCGACCAGCCCGGAATGTGCCTGTGCCCAGCGAGCGGAGAACTCTGTCGGTTGAAACGCCGCCGCCGCGGCTGCGTGGAGGAGTCCGGGCGGTCGCGGGTCGCTCGATTGTGCGAAACAAAGCCAATTTCCGGCCGGGGGCCGGAGTCTCAAGTTGGAGGTCTCAAGTGTCAAGGGCACTGAGCTGGGTGTCGGGTTCCCTAAGTTCACACTTCTCGCTTCACACTTCACGAGAGAACCGCGCCAAACAAAGCCAATTTCCCCGTTCCAGGGCTGGAAATGCGGATGGAGTGGAAAAACAAAGCCAATCGTTCGTAGTGTGCCCGTCAGGGCATACCCTGAGCTTGGCGAAGGGGCATATGGGGAAACGCCTTACGGCGTCACTACGAACGGGACCGCGCCAAACAAAGCCAATCCGGGCGAGAGCGAATCGCCAGGGGGCTGGCGGCGGGGTCCAGGCGGGGCGAAATGTGGCCGGAGGGGGTGGCAAATCGTCGAAATCGGTGCAAAATTGGTTTGACAGAGGTAATTCGTGTGCTAAAATGCGAGGTTTCTACACGGGAACAAAGAAGAGAGTACGCTTATGAAGAGCTTTGTGGCCAAGAACAACGAAGTCGAGCAGAAATGGCTCCTGATCGATGCCGACGGGGCGATCCTGGGCCGGATGGCCGCTAAGGTCGCGCCGATTCTGATGGGCAAGACCAAGCCGACATACACCCCTCACGTTGACGTCGGCGACTACGTCGTTATCGTCAATGCCGACAAGGTGCGATTGACCGGCAAGAAGGCCGAGCAGAAAGTCTACGACTGGTACACCCACCATCCGGGCGGCCACAAGTACATGAGCTTCAGCGAGATGATGGACAAGAAGCCGGAAAAGGTCCTGGAAATGGCCATCCGACGGATGTTGCCGAAGACCAAGCTCGGCCGCAAGATGCTCCAGAAGCTGAAGGTCTACCGTGGTCCGGACCACGAGCACCAAGCCCAGAAACCCGAGCGGATCGAACTGTCCTAAGCGGAATAGAGAACTATGACGGATACCCAACCTGAACACAAGCATGTCGAAGCGAAGCCCGAGCCCAAACACGCGGCACCGCGCCCGGGAAACAAGACCATGGAAAAGTACGGCTATTGGTGGGGCACCGGCCGACGGAAGACCTCCGTGGCCCGCGTGCGAATCCGGCCCGGCAGCGGCAAGCTCATTGTCAACAAGAAGGAACTCGATGACTTCTTCAAGCGCGAGCAGGACCGACGCTCCGTACTGGCCCCGCTCAAGACCGTGCACGCCGAGAAGGCTTTCGATGTCTTCATCAATGTCAAAGGCGGCGGCACTACCGGGCAAGCCGGGGCGTCACTGCTGGGCATCGCCAGAGCGCTGAAGACCTATGATGAGAACTACCTTCAGGCCTTGCGTGACGGCGGGCACCTGACGCGTGACCCGAGGATGGTCGAGAGGAAGAAGCC
>CAYNQP010000702.1:0-2497 GCA_964399325.1 uncultured Pirellulales bacterium | reverse complement strand
GCGGCTGGGCTTCCTGGCCGGCCTTGCGTCGTGCCTGTCTCGAGGGTCGCGGTCGCGCGTCACCAGCTCGGATTTGAAGAAGCAGGATTTCCCCACGAGCACACAGCGTTTGGGCATACGCTTCAGTGAACTCATCCGCGCCACCTTTCGTTTCCGGTGGCTCAACAAGCTCTGAGGCCGCCGGCGCTCGGCCGGCCGGCTACCGGCCGACGGGCGATTCGCTCAGCGTCCAGTACTCATGGACTGCGCGGACAGCTTCCACGAACTCATCCAACTCGGGAGATTTGACCACGTATCCGGCGGCTCCGAACTCGAAGCTCTCGTTGATAATCTGCACATCATTCGATGGAGCAACGACAATCACGGGGATGCTCTTCAGTTGCTCATCCGTCTTGACAGCCCTGAGGACTTCAAATCCGTCGGCATCTTGCCTGGACACGTCCACGAGAATGACCGCGGGCTTGGCCGTGGTGCCGCCATAGAGGTATTCCAAGGCTTCCACTGCCGTTGGCAAACTAACCACACGATCGCCGACGCCAAGCTCGTCCAGCGCCTGCTTCACTGTCGGCCTCTCGGCCTGACTGTCTTCCACCAAGAAAATAGGCTTCGTACGCGACATTATTCGCTTCCTCCAACATCGCTCACACTTATCAGACCTGGCGTCGCGCCACGTGCAGCGTCGCATTCAGGTCTGCTGGAAACCACTGCCAAACGTATGATACTGCTGCGCACAACTCTTAACCTCATCCTCGACTGGAGGGCGGGTGGCATTGCCCGGGTAGCAGCGTTAGTCCCGGCGCGGCCGGACCCGCATTCAGGCATGCGAACACTTCTGCCAAGGCCCGGATACAATCCGCCCCCTATCGATCCCTGGTTGGGAAAGAACCTTAACGCCGTCGCATCGTGGTTTGCACCCTTCCGCGAGCGGCGGCTTCATCCTCTTCCTGTGTCATTCAATCGGCCACATGAAGCACCCACTAAACAGGAAATTCTCTGGGGTTCTCCGGGAAATTGACGGTACTCCCGGGCTTTGCCCCGTTCGGCGGGGTTCCAGAGACCTTGTGCATCAGTCGAACGAGGTCGACAACAGAGCCGACCCCGGTTTTGTGAAGAATGTTGGCGCGGTGGAAATCCACCGTCTTCTGGCTAATGCCGAGTTCATAGGCAACCGTCTTGCTCGCCTTACCGAGAACCAGCAAGTCCATGATCTGCCGTTCCCTTTGGGTGAGCAGGCCGATCCGGGAGTGAAGGCCCTTCAATTGTATCCTCTCGGCGCGGATCTTCCGGTCACATTCAATGGCCCTCTGGATGCCGTCAAGCAAGACCTGATCGCGAAAGGGCTTCTCAATGAAGTCGAGGGCGCCGGCCTTCATCGCTTCCACCGCCATGGGTACGTCCCCGTGGCCGGTAATGATGATCGTGGCAATCTCGATGCCCAGCCCGCGGAGCGTTGCTTGCAGTTCCAGGCCGCTCATGCCCGCCATCCGCACATCCAATACAAGACACCCCTCCTGGGCAGGATCGTACCCAGCAAGGAACTGTTGCGCGCTGTTGAAGGTCTTGACTGCCAAGCCAATGTCCTCGATCAACAGGCGTAAGGATTCGCAGAGATCTTCATCATCGTCGACAACAAAAACGACGGGCCCAGTAGTGTCCATGTCCAGTTCCTTCCATCGGTAGCATAAATTCAAAGGTGGTGCCCGGATACCCATCGGACTCGGCCCGGAACCGGTCTGCATGCGATTCGGCGCCGCTCTGCACTGGATTGCGTACGACTCGCCGGATTTCCCCTCCCGTCGCTCTGATCGTACGTAGGTCATTTGAGCATTCACAGACGGCGGTGATATCGCCCCGATTCACGTCGTCGCCTGTCATACGCAGTGCATCCTCCAGCACCGCGTGGATATGTCGTCCGAAATCAATGATGAGAGGCCGGCTGGCGTCCGGAGCAGCAAGACACCCAAACCCCCAGGCCACGTACGGGCAGCGATGCCTATCGCCCTCGCCTGCCTTTCGCCTGCCTTCATCCATGGCTGTAGGGCCAAGTATCCAGGCCCAACCCCCTTCTCAACAACACGATCCCCCCGCCTCGGACGCTTCCTAACAGCGGCGGACATTCCACCTCATCACTCATTATCGCATTGACTCAAGGAGACTTTACCAGGAAATCCCAGTAACCCACAGGACTTTTTTTTCAGTGCAGCCCCAGCTTCTCACGTGATCGCAGATGATCCGCTGGACGACGCACCCCGTGAAACGCCCGACGCCGGCCACCTCATCACGGACAAGCCGCGTCAGGACAGCGTCATGAAGGGCCCATTCAGGCAAATAGAGCCACCCAAACGACGGAATGGAAAATTCGCCCCGCGGCAGCGAACCTTTGCGAACACGCCGCGTATCGCTTGTAGGACGTGAAAATAGACCCATGTATGGATGAACTAACCGTGCGTGGTTGCCGGTAGGGCAATGAAAGAGGCTAAGATTTTTCTCCCCTCCG
>CAYNQP010000701.1:0-2502 GCA_964399325.1 uncultured Pirellulales bacterium | reverse complement strand
CTGCAACATTGGAATCCTCTCCTCCTTCACGCCAGGGACAATTGTAACGGGCTCGGTCTGCTCTTGAGTGTGGGGGCGCACGGGATCATGAAAGGATCCGGACCTCGAAAACACAGCGTTTCGACCCGCGTAGCACGGATTCCTTGATCCGTACATCGACCTTCTTGCCCAGGATGGTTTCATACGTGTGCTTCTGCCAGCCGATCGAGCAGGCGCAGAAGATGGGCGGCGTGATCTTGCTGTTGACCATGCGGCAGTCACAGTCCCGCTCGCGCGTGGTGACGGTGATGACGCCCTTGTCCTTGTCGTAATCAAGCTGCTCGCCGGTCTTCTGGTTCATGAACTCAAAGAAGGCGTCCGGATTGCCTTGGTACTGTTTGGCCCAGCCGAGGTTGGCGGCGCAGTTGCGCCCGAGCTGTTCCAGGATGGCGACGCGCGTTTTCTCGTCCAGGTGGGTCTCCAGCAGTTCCCAGAGCTTCGCCATCTGCTTCTGCGTGTGGCTCAGCCACCACTGGAGTCGCCAGGCGGGATCGGTTGGCGATGCGGCCTCTTCCGGTGGGGCCGCCGTGTTGTTTTCGTCCGCATGGCCGCCTTGGGACATCAGGGCGGATCCCGCGCAGGCGCACAGACCCAGGCCGCAACTGTGTCTCAGAAAACGCCTTCTCAAGACTCGCTCGCTCATTGACCTAGTCTCCAAACATTGGCTTTCGCCGGAACGACCGAATGTCGTCGACATCCTACCGAGAATGGACGGCGTCGGCTACCCTTTCTTCAGAGCATGCGGCTGGCCTTTGTGTCTGAGGACGATGCACACTGACTGCACGCGACAAGCCCATTCTCACTATTCTCTCATTCTCGTGCTGCTATACTCGTGTGACTGTCTGATGCTATCTGCACATGAGGCCAGCTCTAATGTGGGAGCGCAAGACGCTATGAAACACGAGGTGGACAATCCCAAGCAGGGTATCTCGATCAATCCGGGACGAGGCGTGGCGCCGGAGAAACTCCGCACAGGAGGACGCAAGACCTATGTCCTGGTGGCCCTCGGAGTTTTGTCTGTCTTTGCGGTCGCGACGGTCACGAAGATGAAGATGACGGGCTCTATCGCGTCGGTAGGAGGCACCTTCACGGCCCGGCGGGGCGACCTGACGATCACCGTGACCGAGGGCGGAAGCGTACGGGCGCGCAATTCCATCAACTACAACTGTGAAGTCGCGCGCAGAGGCGGCGAACTCACGATCCTCCACATCGTCCCCGCGGGGACGTACATCACCCAGGAGGACGTGGCCAACGGCAAGGTCCTGGTGGAACTGGACGCCTCGGTCCTGAGTGAGCAGTTGGTCCGGTCGAAGCTGGACCTCGCCACCGAGCAGGGTAATCTGATCTCAGCCAGTGAGGCCAACGACATTCAGGTCCTTCAAAATGAGAGCGACATCGCGGCCAGTCGGCTCAAGGTTCGGCTCGCTTCCACGGCTCTCCAGAAGTATCTGGGCAGGGGACTGGCCGAGACGCTGACGAACGAGGTGAAACGCAATACCAGCGTGACGGAATACGTCGCCCCCTTCGTGCAGAAGGTGAGCGAGGACCCGAACCTGCTGGATGGCTCAGCCGCCGGCCAAGAGCTCAAGAAGTTCAATGACGATATCGTGCTGGCCCAAGGGAATCTGAGGACGGCGCAGGCCACGCTGACCGGCACCGAACGACTCCATGACGCCAACTATGTCTCCGACCTGGATCTGGAGCGGGACCGGCTCACCGTAACGAACCGTCGGTTTTCCCACGAGAACGCCGCCGTCAATCTCGATCTGTTTCTGGAATACGACCTCCCCACCAACGTCGAACAATACCTCAGCGACTACGTCGAGGCCCAACGACAACTGGGCCGGACGTATGCCCAGTGCCGGTCTCGGTTGGCACAGACCAAGGCCAGGCTCTCCGACGCGCACGAGCACGTCGTGGAGGAGACCGGAACGGTGAAGTGGTACGAAGAGCTCATCGCCAAGTGTACGATTCGGGCCAAGGCCCCGGGCCTGGTGATCTATGGCACCGGCACCAGCAGCGATGCCTACACCGCCATGCGTGGCAGAGATGGCGGCGGTGGCATTATCGCGGCGGGTGAGAAAGTCTATCAGGGGCAGACGCTGATTTCCATGCCGGACACCGCGTCGATGGTCGCCGAAATCAGCGTGCATGAGACGGAGGTGGACAAGGTCAGGCCGCCCAGATCATCCTGGATGCTTTTCCGGACCAACCCTTGAACGGCCAGGTCTTTGAGGTGGCGCCGTTGCCCGACGAGCAACGCGGGTTCATGAATCCGGACTTGAAGGTCTACAAGACCCTGGTAGGCATCGACGGCACCAATGACTTCCTGAAAATTCGGATGTCCTGCAAGGTGGAGATCTTCGTTCGTCAGTTGAAGGACGTTGTTCTGGTGCCGATCCAGGTGGTGGCGAATCGCCAAGGCAGGAAAGTCCTCTATGTGGCCAGTGGCCAGAGTGCCCA
>CAYNQP010000700.1:0-2508 GCA_964399325.1 uncultured Pirellulales bacterium | reverse complement strand
TCACACCTACAAGGCGGCTTGGCACCTTGCCCACCGTATACGGCTGGCCATGCGAGAAGACCCTATCGCGAGCAAGCTCGGCGGTACGGTTGAAGTCGATGAAACCTATGTTGGTGGAAAGCCCCGCAAGGGCAAGCGTGATGAGAATGGGGAGTTAATAATCAACAAGCGGGGACGCGGGACAAAGAAGGTCCCTGTTGTGGCACTCATAGAGCGTGATGGGCGGGCACGAACGCGAGTCGTGGACTATGTAGACGCCACCAATTTGGAGCAGGCAATCCGGGAGAACGTCGATTCCAAGGCTGCAATTCAGACCGACGACTTGAACCTCTATCAAGGGATCGGGCCAGAGTTCGCCGGTGGGCATCAGACGGTCAATCAGAGTCACGGGGAGTACGCTCGCCGGGACGTGAACACCAACTCCGCAGAGTCGTTCTTTGCCCTGTTAAAACGTGGCGTGCATGGGACGTTCCATCATATTTCCAGAAAGCACCTTACCCGGTGCTGCGATGAATTCTCATTCCGATGGGGCGAACGGAAGGTTACGGACGGAGAGCGGGCAGTTCGGGCGATCCGTGGGGCGGAAGGAAAGCGGTTGGCTTATGCTTTGCCAAAGGTATAATTCCGTTCACATGGAAGGTTATTCTTGATGAGAGTCCTCAAGACGCGCTCGGAATTCGGACAGGTGCAAAGAGGCTGCGTGCTGACCATTGGCAACTTCGACGGCGTTCACGTCGGCCATCGGGCGATTTTCCGCGAGGCGCGTCGCCTCGCGCGCCAGGAGCAGGCTGAAATGGTCGTGATGACGTTCGAGCCGCATCCGATGGCAGTCTTGCATTCGGACAAGGCGCCCGCCGTGTTGACGCCTCTGCCCCTGAAGCTCCATCTGTTGCGGGAATACGCGGACGATTGCATTATCGTTCTCGAAGACAACAAGGAACTGCTGAGCCTGTCTGCGGAGGAGTTCGTCGATGAGTTTCTGATGGCCAGCATCGCGCCGTCGGTCATTGTCGAAGGCGACGATTTTCATTTCGGCGCCGGCCGGACCGGCAACGTTGAGACCCTGCGTGAATTCAGTGCAAGCAAGGGCTTCGGTGTCGTGGTGATTCCGCTCAGGCTGATGGAACTGCCTACGGGCGAGACGATTCGGGTCTCCAGCACGATGATTCGCTACATGCTCGAAAGTGGCCACGTCTCCGATGCCGCCGCGGCGTTGTCGCGTCCGTACCGGCTCGTGGGTCCGATTGTCTCGGGGCGGGGCCGCGGCAGGAAGCTGGGCTTTCCGACGCTGAACATGGCAAGGCCCGCTCAGATCATCCCCGCCGAGGGCGTATACGCAGGATTCGTCGAGACGGCCGGCAGTCAGGCCGAACTCCTGGAGAAGGCGGAGCGCATCCCGGCCGTGTTCAGCATCGGCCAGGCTCGCACTTTCGGAGACGAGCATCCGCTGCTGATCGAGGCGCACTTGTTCGTGACTCCACAAGGCGACATGGCTGGCAAGCACATGGCGATGGACTTTGTGCGCCACCTGCGCCAGCAGCACAAATTTGCTGGCCCCGAAGAGCTTGTCAAGCAGATCGGCAAAGACTGCCGACAGGCTCAAGGCGTGCTGGAAGAATTCCTGAAAGGGGACCAAGAATGAAAGAGGCCAGACATATCGTCCTGGGTATTCACATCACCGGTAGAGTCGAGCACGCTCGGGTTGTGCAGGACCTGTTCACCGAATACGGCTGTAGCGTCAAGACCCGGGTCGGCCTGCATAGTGTTTCCGACAATTTCTGCTCCCCCAACGGTCTTGTCCTGCTCGAAATGGCCGGTGACGAAAAGCCTGTTTTCGAGTTGTTCGAAAAGCTGAACGCCGTCGAAGGCGTAGATGCGCAGAAGATGATCTTCGAGCATGACTGACTCTGGGCCTCCGTGGCGGCAGCGGCAGGAGGCCCGCTTCCAACAGCCCGGGCTTCGCTCTTGGTCGAAATGGCGACGGGAGACACGAAAGCCTGCATCATTCCCCATCCCAGCAGACTTACCTACAAACGTGAATCGCACCAGCGAGGGCTTTCTCGCGATGATGGCGGTTGCAGGAATCGCGACGATCTGTATAATCTGCCCATGATCTACCTTGAGGGGGTGGTTCCGGCGGTTGACTATTTTCCGTTTCTGACGGTTTGAAGGGTATTTATGGCAGACAATGAAGCATTTCAGGGCGCCGTCGAGCTGATCGAGAACGCCCATCACGTTTTGATTACGACACACACCAAGCCCGACGGCGATGCCTGTGGATGCGTCAGCGCGCTGTCCGAGGCGCTGCGAGCCCGGGGTAAGAGCGTCCAGCCTCTATATCTCTCGCCGATTCCGTCGTGGTATGGGTTTCTAAGCGACGAGAAGATGCCTGTGCTTGGCGCGGACGTTCAGGTAGAGGATCTGTCCGGCGGAGCGTTCGATCTCGTCATTCTCCTGGATACGAACAGCTACAGCCAGTTGCCGCATATCGAGGTTTTTCTCAAGCAG
>CAYNQP010000699.1:0-2508 GCA_964399325.1 uncultured Pirellulales bacterium | reverse complement strand
GCCGGCTCGTGACTGTCACTACCTGCCGTGTTGCACTTCGCATGTTAATGCGCCTACCCTAGTATACCAACCCAAGAGGGCGGAGGATTAGATATGAGTTTAGTATGGTGTCCCCAAAACCGCCCACCAGCTCCGTCCGGCGGCATTGGCGATCTAGCGCGAGCGTGACTTTTCGTAATCCATGAACTCATCAATGCGACGCTTGTGTCTGCCACCCTCGAATGTGGCGCCCATCCAGGCGTCCAGTATTTCCATCGCGTATTCGGGGGCCACAATCCGGGCACCTATGGCAATCACGTTCGCGTTATTGATACTCCTCGCGAGCCTTGCGAAATAGGGGTCGTTGCACAGTGCCGCACGGATACCGATCACCTTATTCGCGGCCATCATCTCGCCCTGCCCACTGCCTCCAAGGACGATTCCCCATTCGGCTTTGCCAGCGCTTACTGCTTCGCCGACCGCGATGCAGAACGCGCCGTAGTCGATCGTTTCGGGCGAGTCGGTGCCTAGGTCAAGGAATTCATTGCCTCTCTTCCCCAATTCATCAATCAGGTACTGCTTCAGACCAAAGCCAGCGTGATCCGAACCAATTGCTATGCGCATCCCATCCATCCTTTAATGTGCCCATCTATTCCAGTCAGCCACGCACGGCACACCAGGCCGTTCAGTCCACTATACGATTCGCGTCGGCTATATCTCGGAACCCCCGATAGAACGCGTGTGGAGGCAAGTGCACGGCAGTTGCCATCACAACCAACCACCCCCACACGAAGTACTCCCAGCCGTCCCGAATCGTCAGCTCACGTTCTGACTGCTTCCGCATTCCGACCTCCATGAAGTTCAGCATGGGCTGGTCGACAAAACGATAGTTGAACTCCCACAGGTGAGCTTGCCGCGGGAAGATAACTGATTCCGTCACTGGGCTGCCGGGGGCATCCTTGCCCAGCCCCGTAGCGTTGGCGATCAAACACCCTTCGCCCATGCCGGCCACAATTTCATCGCAATGACCATGCACATTGATGACGTCAATCGGCACGTCGACACCCCATCGCTCAATCCGCCCGCGTATGGAGGCCGCACGCGAATCATCCTTCTCGGTGATCACAATCCTGGTGCAGTCGATATCGAGATCGCTTGCCAAAGTACTTGCCAGCGCCAGACCTGCGCCACCCCCACCGAGTATCAGGGCGTCTTTCAACCCCGCAGACCAAGCTGGGCTAGGAACAAGGAAAGACCCTGATGCTTCTACCGTCGAAATCGCGTCGTTCGCGTCCCCGACGAGGCTATCGCCATCCCAATAAATCATACCGATCTCACCAAGGCGCTCTGATGGCATGCTAACGCGGTCGAAAAGGTCACGGGCGGAGTCGTAGACAGCCGCCTTGTGGGACGTAACGAGCGCCCCACACACTTCACGTCCGCCTCGGTTCCTGATCGACTCGACAAACGCACGATAGTCCCTAGCCGAAGATCTGAGAGGCAGGTCATGAGTGACCAGCCTCATATCATGACCTAGGCAATCCGCCCAAGGGGCGAAGAGACTCTGGATCGTTGATCTTCCCGTACTCACCCCCAGGAAGAACAGGTCGCGGGTGCTACTTCGTGCCATCGTCATGCTCCCTCTCAAAATCGTCCCAGCGTCGCTCTATATCACTGCTCTGATCGTAGAGGCCAAATGCCACTTCCAGGAGCCGCACTCGATCCATTGACGCCTTAGTGCGGTGCCATACGCCACGTGGAATGAGTACGTAGTCGCTCTTCTCCAGAATGAGCGATTTCACGTGCTCATCGTAGGGGTCCGCCTTACGGGTCAGATCCTCGGCGCAGATGTCCAGGCCGATATTGTCGTCCAATGCAACGAATAGCTCATCGCGACACAGATGCCTCTGAAAGCTCAGCTTGCAGCCAGCTTCAATAGTCAATAGTCGAACGGACGTCAGTTCCTCGTCGGCCAGCACCTCAATGGTCCCCCATGGCCTTTTCCCGATCGCAACCCGGCGGCCCTCACCGTCGACGCCCGCCTCAAAACTACGATCAAAGGTTGAGGTCGTCTGCGTAACCCCCCAAGGGAAGAATATCTCATGCCGGTCGGTGACTTCTTGGTAAAGATAGTCCTTGGCTGGACCTCCGCTGGCAAGCAGTTGCTGTGAGATGACCAGAACACCGAGCTTCACGGAGACATTCGGAAACGCCTCCTTCAACTGTTCGCGCGCCAACGCTAGTGTGTTGCCGGAGAAAGTGATTGCGTCAAGGACGAGAACCTTTCTCACGCCATCCATTTTCAGATCCGAGACCTTGGATGTTACGCCCCTCTTGTGGGCCCGTGATCCACCTTGCCCTTTCACACAGATCGTATCGTGCGCGAACTTCTTCCTGCCGCGACCACTCTTGAGAAGGGGAAGCAACCGACGTCTCAGCTCCATGCCTCCGGGCGCACTTGGATCGTCGATAAAGAGTATTAGGCTCTGTCTGAAAACTCACGAAATCACCTTTGGTCGGCCGATGGAA
>CAYNQP010000698.1:0-2510 GCA_964399325.1 uncultured Pirellulales bacterium | reverse complement strand
GGAGCAACGAAAAATGTCAATACTTGCTACAGGTTTCCCGACAGGCTCCTAGGGAGATGAATCGACGCCAGAGTACTCTCCGGCTGGATGAGTCTTACCCCTCACCTGCCAGGGTGTTCCCGTGAGGTCATGGGTCAGCGTGACATGAGGGTCATTGTAAGCCATTCGCAAGAAACGGCTTACAGCAATGGGCGATACGGGACTCGAACCTGTGACCTCACGGGTGTGATCCGTGCGCTCTAACCAACTGAGCTAATCGCCCGTAAAAGGAGCATTAAACCGAATCGGTACCTCCTCTGTCAAGTGCTAATCGCCCCGGTAGCGCGGGGTTTCTTACATGGCCACGAGGTTGATGCGGCCGAGCTTGACGCCCTTCATGCTCAGGATGTTCTCGCCGACCTTGTTGATCTCGCTGACCTTGCCGCGCAGGACGATAATCTCAAGGCAATCGTGCTCGTCCAGGTGAACGTGCAGCGACGATATCGCCTGGAGAAGGTGGGAATGCTGCAAGCCGATGAGTTTCTCGGCCAGCTTGGCCGCGTGGTGGTCGTAGACCAGAAACACCGCCGCCACCGCTTCGGCCTGGGGGTCCGCGAGCCGTTCCTGGCTCAACTGCTGCCGCACCAAGTCGCGGATGGCCTCCGAGCGGCTTTGGTAGCCCTGCTTGACGATCAGCTTGTCGAAGTCCGCCAAGAGGTCCTTGTCCAACGAGATGCCTATGCGTTCGATCTCTGCCATCAGGTCTTTTCCTCGGGCAACGTTTCTTCGCTCTTACTCGTGACGTAAATGGCCTGCTCGGCGAACAGATTTGGTCCGAACCAGACCGGGCTCAGGCGGGTCTTGACGAGAGGGATTCGCTTCTCAATGCGGACGCCGAGCTTCCGGCAGAAGTCGTCGAAGTCTCTCAGGGACAGGCAATGGATGTTGGGTGAATTGTGCCAGCGGAAGGGCAACTGCCGCGTGACCGGCGCCCGGCCCGAGAGGAGCAACTGGACCCGACAGCGCCAGTGGCCGAAGTTCGGGAAACTGACGATGACCCGGCGGCCGACGCGCAGGAGTTCCTTGAGGACGCGTTCGGGGTCCTTGATGGTCTGAACGGTCTGGGACAGAATGACGTAGTCGAAGCTCTTGTCGGCGTAGCTGTCGAGCCCGCGCTCGATGTCGCGCTGGATGATCGCGAGCCCGCCCTGCACGCAACCGAGCACAAGGTCCTGATCCACCTCAATGCCCTTGCCCCGCACGTTCTTGTCGGCCGTCAGTCGGGCTAACAGTTCGCCGTTGCCGCAGCCAATGTCCAGGATCGTGCTGTCCGGCTCGATGAGCGACTCGATCAGTTGGTAGTCGACCCGGGCTCGGTGCGCTTGCTCGAACCGTGTCCGGCGGCGCCTCTGGCTGTTGGGTGTCGTTGCGCGGGCTTCCCTCGCCTCCGGCCGGGACGTGGCCGCGAGGAACTCCGAGACGAAAGCTCCCAGCGTGTCTTCCTCCAGCAGGAAGGCATCGTGTCCATAGGTGGAGGCGATGTTGCAGTAGCTGACGTCTTTGTCGTTGGCCACGAGCGCGTCGACGATAGCTTCCGACTGGGTTGGGGTGAAGAGCCAGTCGCTGCTGAAGCTGATGACCAGGAACCTGGCCGCAACGCCGGCGAACGCCTGACTTAGAGACCCATAGGCCTTCTGTAGATCAAAATAGTCGGACGCCTTGGTGATGTACAGGTAGCTATTGGCATCGAACCTGTCGACGAAGGTTTGTCCCTGGTGGTCCAGATACGTTTCGACCGCGAACTCGGAGTTGAAGTCGTAGCTGTACTTGGCGGCGCCGCGGAGATCGCGCCCGAACTTGCGCCGCATCCCCTCCTCTGACAGATAGGTAATGTGCCCGATCATCCGGGCGATGGCCAGCCCTCGCCCGGGCACGATCCTGCTATGGTATTTCCCGCTGACAAAATTGGGGTCGGCCAGGATCGCGTTGCGACCCACCGCGTCGAAGGCGATGGACTGGGCCCCGAGGTGGGCCGTAGTGGCCACGGGAATGGCCGCGTCGATCATGTCGGGATAGTCAATCGCCCAGCGCAAGACCTGCATACCGCCGATCGAGCCGCCGATCACGGCCAGAAGGCGCCTGATGCCTAGCTTATCGAGCAGCAGCTTCTGGACCCTGACCATGTCGGAGATCGTGATGATGGGAAAATCCAACCCATAAGGCCCGTTCGTCTCGGGGTTGATTGAAGACGGTCCCGTTGTCCCGGCACAGCCGCCGAGGACATTCGAGCAAATGACGAAGTACTTGTTGGTGTCGATACCCTTTCCGGGCCCGACCATGTTGTCCCACCAGCCAGGCTTCTTATCGTCGGGGCCGTGGTAGCCGGCGACGTGGGCATTGCTGCTGAGGGCGTGGCAGATCAAGACGGCGTTGTCCCGGGCCTCGCTGAACTGGCCGTAGCTCTCATACGCCACGTCGATGGGCCCCAGTTTTTTGCCGGACTCCAATTCCAGCGGCGCGTCCTGCTCAAC
>CAYNQP010000697.1:0-2533 GCA_964399325.1 uncultured Pirellulales bacterium | reverse complement strand
CGAGGATCCAACTATTGTAGTTGAAGCCGCACGGCTTCATCTCATTGTACCGCCACGGGGGCGGCTGGGCCGCTGCGAGCGAGTTGGAGTAGTGTCGGTAAAATTCGATGTCCATCTCTCTAACCCTTATCATCGGACAAACCTTTCACATCCTCGCAAGACGGTTCGTCTTGCTGGTCCGCAAAAAAAAAGAAGCCTTTCAGGGATTCTTTGCTCCCTAAAAGGCCTCGTCGGTTGATTCACAGTACGATGGAAAGTCCTTCTTAGAGAGCATCCTCCGCCATAGGCCTGGCCGTGGCCACCATGACGCGCTTGGCCATCCACCAAGTCGGCTCGGTGTCCGCGCAGCACAGGGGCGTGACCACGGCGTGGCCCGTCAACTGCGTCGGAATGTACTCTCTAAGGTGAATCATATCTTCTATCTCGTTGTCACGCACTCAACAATGAAACACTAAGTTTATAGACACAGTGGGTCCGAGTCAAGAATAATTTCAGAGAAAACCCAGAAAAACTGAAGATGCCTTTCAGCTTTCCTAATGGGGCTGTGTCTCTCGCGGGACCCCGACGAGGCAGGCGCAGACAGGCTACGTCAAGAGGTGCTGGATAACCTTTTTGAAGTATGTCACGGCCGTTTCCATATCCCCAAGGGCGATGTGCTCGTCGACCTGGTGACACAGACCGGGCTTTCCGGGGCCGTAGATCACGATGGGGGCGCCCAGGGGTACGAGGTGCGGTCCATCGGTGGTGAAGCCGACCGCATTGGTCAGATCGACATCCACGGCCTCGCAGAAGGCCTTGACGAATTCACATTCGGGGTCGGTTTCCATGGCCTCCACGGCCCGGTCGGTCGAGACGTGGCCGTCGAAGTGGGGCGCGTCCGCCCTGATTTTTGCCAGCAGACGCTCAAGATCGTGCCGGATGGCATCGAGATTCTGTCGGGGCAGAGTGCGAATATCGATACCGATCGAACAACTGTCCGGGACGATATTCATCGCCTCGCCGCCGCGAATCGTATTGACACTCACGGAGCATGCGCCCAGGAGCGGATGCGGGTCGAAGGCCACCTCGTAGTGCTCCAGTTCGTCGAGGACTCGCCTCATCGACATGATGGCGTTGACGCCATGCTGCGGCATGGAGCTGTGGACGGCCTTGCCCTTGGTGGTGATCTCCAGCCAGAGCAGGCCGCGATGGGCGGTGATGACCGCGAAGTCGGTCGGCTCGGGGATGATCACACCGCCCGGCTTGGGCAACCGCCCACTTTCCTGCATGAACCGCGTGATCCCGGCACCGTCGGTCTCCTCACCGGCCGTGGCCGCAAAGACGATATCTCCCTGCAGCTCCGCGCCGGATGCGACCGTCTCACAGATTGCCGCCACCGCCGAGGCGGTCCCGCCCTTCATGTCCACGGCGCCTCGTCCGTAGATCTTCCCATTGGCCTCACGGGCCTCGAACGGCGGATACTTCCAGGGCTCCTGCCCGGGGCCAACCACGTCAAGATGACAGACGAATAGCAGTGCGGGCCGCCGGCCGGTGGATTGGATGTGGGCCATGACATTGGCCCGGTTACCGGCCCACTGGTCAATGTGGCACGCCACCCCATGCTTCTTGAAGTGGGCCTCAATGACCTGCGCGGCCGCCAGTTCGCCCGTTTCGAGCGTGGACTTGGCTTGGATGAGTTCTCTGAGCAGTTCCTTCATAGTAGGGCGATTATACCGCGGGTTCGGACAGAGGCAACCTTCTATGCTTGCCCTTTCGAAGCAACGGCCCGGACGGAGGCTCGGGCGGGTTTGCGGGCGCACAGTGCGCACGCGGTGCCCACAACATGGTCGGGCGGTTTGGGTTTGGCGAGCCGGATATTAATCATCTTGGCACTTGAGAAAAATATCTAGAAAAGAGAGTAGGTTTCTGTTGCGGATCATGCCGCGGCTGTACATAATAAAGGGCTCAAAGGTTGTAGTATCAACCACGAGGAGCATAAATGGGCCCTGTACTGAATGGGTTGACAAAACTTCAGAGCGTTGAGAACCGTCTCCGTGCCGCCAAGGCGAAGCTCGTCCGTAGCCGTCGAAGTGTCATCATCCAAGAGAACCAAGTCCGCAGCCTTCAGAGTGCCCTTGAAGCCAAGAAGGAAGAGACTCAGTTGACCAAGATCCAGTGCGACCGCCTGGAGCTGGAGCTCAAGACAAGAGATGCGGAGGTCAACAAGCTAAGGGCTTCGCTGAACAACGCCAAGACCAATAAGGAATACGCCGCGGTCTTGACCATGCTCAACACCACCAAGGCCGACAACTCCAAGATCGAAACCCAGATTCTGGATTTGATGAAGGCGATTGAGGCGGACGAAGAAGAGAGTGCGGATATCCGCAAGCAGATCGGCGACCAGAAACAGATGCTTGAGGAAACGCGGAAGAAGGCTGATGCCTCTTCGAGCAAGCACGAAAGCGAGATTGAGAAGATCCAGGCCGAGTGGGACGGGGTCGCCAAGGCCATCCCGCGCGACCGTCTGGCGATCTTCAGCCGCGTTGCTGAAACC
>CAYNQP010000696.1:0-2533 GCA_964399325.1 uncultured Pirellulales bacterium | reverse complement strand
AAGAATTCACCGCGGAAGCGACCGAGACCCGCGCAGAGTTGCGTGAAACCGAGAACAGACTTTCCAAACGCGAGGACGTTCTGGATCGCCAGACGGAACTGCTGCAACAACAGGACAAGGAGCTCAAAAAGCAGGCCCAGGAGGTGGAACGAAGGGTTCGCAATATCGAACTGAAGGACAAGCAACTCACCGTCCTCATCGCCCAGCAGAAGAACCAATTGCTCAAGATTACGGCCATGGGCATCGATGAGGCCCGTCAGCTCCTGCTCAATCGCCTTGAGGACGAGTGCGAGCATGAGATGTCAGCACTTATCCAGCGAAAGGTCGAAGAAGCCCAGGAGATGGCGGACGGCAAGAGCCGGGAGGTCATCAGCACGGCGATTCAGCGCTACGCGGCCGAACAGACCTGCGAAGTGACCGTCTCGACCGTCGAGATCCCCAACGACGACATGAAAGGACGGATCATCGGCCGGGAAGGTCGGAACATCCGGGCCTTCGAGAAGGCTACCGGTGTTGATGTCATCGTGGACGATACGCCCGGCATGGTCGTCGTCAGTGGCTTCAGCCCTGTTCGCCGAGAGGTTGCCCGCCTGTCGATGGAAAGGTTGATCCAGGACGGACGCATCCATCCGTCCCGCATCGAGGAACTCGTGGCCCAGACCAAGAACGACGTCAACCAGAAGGTGCTCCAGATCGGCAAGGACGCCGCCGTTGAGACCAATGTCCGAGGTCTGCCGAACAAGATCATCAGCCTCCTGGGTGCTCTGAACTATCGAACGAGCTACGGCCAGAACGTGCTGCGCCACAGCGTCGAGGTCGCGTTCCTCAGCCAGGTGATGGCCGACGAACTGGGGCTCGACGGGACCATCGCCCGGCGCGCCGGTCTCTTGCACGACATCGGCAAGGCCATCGATCACGACGTCGAGGGCAACCACCCCACCATCGGAGCCAACTACCTCAAGCGGTTCAGCGAATCGTCGATCGTACTGAACGCCGTAGCGGGCCACCACGGAGACGTGCCACCCGACAATCCATACACCCCCCTGGTCGCAGCCGCCGACGCCATCAGCGCGTCGCGTCCCGGCGCCCGAAGAGAGACGCTGGAACGGTACATCAAACGACTGGAGAAGCTCGAGGAAATCGCCACCAGCTTCAAGGGTGTCGAGAGCGCCTACGCCATCCAGGCCGGAAGGGAAATCCGTGTGATCGTCAATGCCAACGATGTCGATGACGAAGCCGCCATGAAAGTCGCCCGCGACATTGCCAAGAAGGTAGAAGACGAGATGACCTATCCCGGCGAGATCCAGGTTACGCTGTTGCGTGAGGTTCGCTGCGTAGAGTACGCCAAATAGAAACCGTGAATCGTCGAGCGGTTGCACGGCTCGTTTCGGTTGCGTGAGTCGTTGGTCGGCGCTGGTGCCGTTGGACGTGACCGCTTGACGAAACGCGCCTCGTAACCGCAACCGAGAGCCGTATTGGAAGGAAGCGATGAAGGTAAATATACTGTGCATAGGTGACATTGTCGGACGGCCCGGCCGCCGCATTCTGGCCAACAAGCTCAAGTCTCTCATCCAGGAGCGGTCCATCGATTGTGTCATCGCCAACGCCGAGAATGCGGCGGGCGGCTCGGGCCTTACCCCCCAGATCTACGACAAGCTGTTGCGATACGGCGTGAACCTCATCACTCTGGGCGATCACACGTACCGCAAGAGAGACATTATCGAAACGCTGGAAAGAACCGACAACATCGCGCGTCCGGCCAATTTCTCCGAACACGCCGCCGGTCGAGGCACAGCTCTGTACAAGACCGCCAAAGGCCCCACCGTCGGCGTTCTCGCCCTGATCGGACGCCTGTTCATGAAACCCGCCGACTGCCCTTACGCGGCTGCCGACAAGTGGATTCCACGCCTCCAGCAGGAAGCGGACATCATCGTCGTCGATTTCCACGCCGAGGCCACGAGTGAGGCAATCGCGATGGGCCACCACGTCGATGGGCGGGCAAGCTGCTGTTTCGGCACGCACACGCATGTCGTTACGGCCGATGAGTGCCTCCTGCCCAACGGGGCGGCCTATATCACCGACGTGGGAATGACCGGCGCCCACGACTCCGTCCTCGGTCGCAAGACCAGCAGCGTCCTGAAGTCCTTCCGCACACAAATGCCCATCCCGTTCGAGATCGCCACGGGCGACGTCCGAATAAACGGCGTCCTGGTCACGGTGGACAGCAACACGAGACGTGCCGAGCGAATCGAGCGTATCCGCGTGGACGCTGATGATGCCGAGGATGCCACCCGCTACGACAGCGACGACGGCCGGCCCGAATACTTCAACAACTTCTAAGAGCCTCTCCATCGAGATGTCAGTCACCATCAATGCTGCCACGCACGCCTGCAGTGTCCGCCGGTGCAACCTGTCGGAACAAAAAACGATAGCCCCCGTGAATTTCGATGCCGTAGAGAAGAGCCGGTCCATCAGGTGATACGGATTCGGGAAAATTCGCGCGCGTCTTGTCATCCTGAACGGAGCGTAGCGC
>CAYNQP010000695.1:0-2544 GCA_964399325.1 uncultured Pirellulales bacterium | reverse complement strand
TGGATGCTTTTGCCGAGCAGGTTGATATTCTCCCGGTAAATTCCGGGACGAACGACGATCGTCGCGCCAGGAGCCGCGACATCGATAGCCTCCTGGATACTATCGAAAGGATGTTCGTGTGTCCCGTTCTCATCCGGATCATCTCGGGCCTTGTCATCGACATAGAGAAGATCCATGTAGGCGGTGAAGTGCGCCTTGAGCGTATAAGGTCCATCGACGACGACAAGGGTGAACGGCTGGCCGGGACTGGAGACCTTGCCGGTTTCGACAGCAGTGCCCGTCCAGCCTGCAAAAAAGTAGAGGTTTGCATCCGCCGGTTGGGCCGCGACACTGATGACCTGGCCCGGGCTCGCGGCGAACGTGCCTTCTCCGGGCATGGTCACGGAGCCGCCTGCCGTGGAGGACACCGTGATTGCAGCCGGATGGGGAAGCGACGTGCCAACGGCTTCGCTGAAATTGCCGGCGTTGTTGCCCTGACTCGATGTGGCGGCTTGAACCCAGTAGATATAGCTGATTTCGGGCTCGACGGTTGTGTCGTCGAAGGTTGCGGAGACCTGCCATTCGCTGACGGGTGCTTTGGTGTTGTCTGAGGAGGCCGCACGATAGACTCTGTAGTAGCTCACATATGACGGACCGTAATTGACTTCATCCCAAGTGATACGCACGAGGTCCGGCGATTCTGAGGCCGCAACATTCGTTGGCGCGTCGCGATGAGGCGTGTACCTAAGATCGACGTCCGGATTGTCCTCCGCGAGGATTCGGAGGTGGCTGTCGTATGCATCACGGTTGAGTTCATTGTCCCGCAGGTCGAGTCTCTTCAGGCTCGTCACGCCCAGAAGGCCGGAAATATCTGTGATCTTATTTTCATTAAGGTCCAGGTACTGTACGCTGCTCAGTCCGGCCAGCGGCGGGAGCGTGGCAATGCTGTTGAGCCGAAGATCGAGGTCTTGCAGATTCGCCAGGCTTGATAGAGGCGAGAGGTCGCTAACCTTGTTCTGTCGAAGCGTCAGCCTGCGTAAGTTTTGGAGTCCGGCCAGAGCCGAGAGGTCAGAGATTGCATTGCAGTAGAAGTCGAGGTATTCCAGGTTGGTCAATCCGGCTAGGGGCGAGACATCAGCGATTCGATTGATGCGAAGAGTTAGTGTCTTCAGGTTGCCCAGCTCGGCCAGCGGCGTGAGGTCGCTGATCCGGTTTCCATGCAGGTTCAAGTACTGCAGATGATACAGCCCGCTCAGGGGCGAGACATCACGGATCGCGTTTTGCGAGAGATCGATTGTCTCCAGATTGCCCAGTCCGGCCAGCGGCGTCAGATCGCTGACGCGATTGAGACGGAGGTTCAGCATCTGAAGATTCATCGCATACTCAAGCCCCATCAAGTCCTGGATGCCGTCACCTTGCGTGGCGAAGGTGCGGATGTGGCTCAGGTTGGTCAGATTCAGCATATCGGTCGGCGTCGGGTCCCAGATCCACAACGCGTTCTCCACGGCCGTTTTCAGAGTGGCATCCGGGAAGTAGACAGGATCTTCGGCCTGTGCGAAATTGCACCAGAGCCATGGCAGCATGGCGGTGAGAAACACCCTCTTCATGTCTTCCTCCGGCACGGCACATCCCCCTGGAGCATTAAAAAGGTGCCTCCAAGAAGGCGTGAAGCGCATAAACCTTAATTATAGAGGGTATCGCGGCAAATTTCAAGGCCGGAGTGGCGGTTTTTCGGCTACCTGCACCTTGAGGGAGACATCCAGAGGAGGGGGTGCCCCAGAAGGCGCCCGTGTAGATGAAGGACCTTGTATGGCTTACCTGCACTCGGTAAGCTGCGGCAACCACGAATCAAAAGGGGCTGTCCCATGGTGCGGATTACATATCTTGAAATAGCCTCTCAGGAGCAATGGGTCCGGCGGCGTCGGGCCGGGACCGGCCTTGACATCCGGGAATGTGCGGTCAATCAGCCGCAGCTTAACCGCTTTCTCTACGAATATGTCGGCGGCGATTGGCACTGGACCGACCGGCGGGTCTGGTCGCCGCAGCCGTGGCGCGATTTCGCCACGGCGGACAATCTTCGCACCTTTGTGGCTTACCAGGAAGGTTCGATTGCCGGTTACTACGAACTGCGGCGTGAAGGAGACGACGTGGAGATCGCCAGGTTGGGCCTGACCCCCGAATTCATCGGCCTCGGCCACGGCGGGTCTCTGCTCGACAGCGCCGTCGAAAACGCCTTCGCCTGGGGCGCCCACCGCGTTTGGCTCCACACCTGCACCGACGACCATCCCAACGCCCTGAACAACTATCTCAAGTCGGGCTTTGCGGTCTTCAAGACGGAAGAGAAGCAGACCTGATGCCCTGGCAGCGAGCGAGATTTGCGTTTGCAGACAGCGTGAATTGCGGAACATGATTGTCATGTCGAGTGGAGCGAAGCGGAATCGAGACATCTGGCTGCGAATGAGACAGGCACTCCGTTCCCGATCAGATTCCTCCGCGCGGGCTTCGCCCCATTCGGCTTCGCTCAGCGACTGTGTTGGTAATCAAGCACTTTTTGGGTTCCAGGAT
>CAYNQP010000694.1:0-2544 GCA_964399325.1 uncultured Pirellulales bacterium | reverse complement strand
CCAGGAAAACAGCTTCGCTAACGTAACACAGACCGTCGGCCTGAACACCTCGGACATCCTGGGCGAAGTGACCCTCTTCACCAATCCGATAGACCACCTGAATGTCACCCTCGGATACCTGCAAGAGTATCGGACGAACTACAAACCTGATGACGATTACTATCAATCCATCCCAGCGTACCATCATCAGCCCCAGAGTGCCTACGCACAGGCCGATTACAAAATAGGCGAGTCTGTTAAGCTCATTGCAGGCACACAGTGGAACGAATCCTCACAGGGTTACGAAGGTCTTGTCTCTCGGTACGGCGTGATCTTCACCCCGTTCAAGAGGTGGGGACTCAAGCTCATGCGGGGCGAGGCTTTCCGCGCCCCCTTTGCCCTCGAAACGGATCTCTATGACACCGTTCTCGTCGGTAATGAGAACCTGAAGCCGGAGGAGGTAACGACCTACGATACCCAGCTTTTCTATCAAGACCGGAAGACTTATGCCGCGGTCACATATTTCAACAGCACCATCGACCAACTCATCATTCGCGACACGAGTGTTAGCCCGGCATCGTTCAAGAACGGGGGCCGGCAGCAATTTGACGGCTTTGAGTTTGAGGCCAAGCGTTTCCTGACTCCGAAATGGCACATCCTCGGCTCCACGATGGTCCAGAACAACAAACAGACCTCCGATCTCAACCCCAGCACCGCTCCCGACTATATGGTCAAGTTGGGGATCGGATACACCTGGGACTGGGGAACGGCGGCATTCGCCTACGCTCACTTCGGCAAGCCGCCCCGTCTGGCCTCCGAGGTCGTCGTCAATCCGGAGCCCGAGGCCCTGAACCTCATCAACCTCAACGTTCGCCTCGACATGGCCCATTGGTTCGGCGGACCGAAAGACCGCTCGATCCTGACGCTAAGGGTCGAGAACCTCCTCGACGAAGACATCTGGGTATCGGAGTTCAACCGTGGCGGGAATCCAAACTCCCTGCCCGATGGCCCGGGCCTAACCGCCTACGCGGGACTCACGATCAACTTCTGAGCGTCATCGCCCGTCCCGGTCTGTTGAAGCCTTCCATTCTTCAAACACTGCTCGTTCGACCCGCGTCAGCACCAGCGCGTCATCTTGGCCCTGGGACAACTGAAAAAGGACCCAGTATGGGCTAAAGTCACAGCGCCGATAGGCCGATAGGAAGCCCAATGGCAATACGCCGCCGCGGACGATGGCGCGGACCGGGTGGCCTCTCACCTGGTGGAGACTCCCGAGGGGTCGTCTCCAGGAACCGCTGCAGAGCGACGGCTCCAGGAATGCCGAATCTCCAGAACGGCTGAGGTGAGAAGATGAACCTGACAAGCGCTCGCGTGTTCACAAGCGCTGTTTTATCGGTCCTCGCCCTAATCCTCCCATCCCAGGGCGCTACTGACGCTACCGTTAGCCCTGAGGATCTCATGAACATGGACATCGAAGAGCTTCTCAATGTCGAGATCTCTGTGGCCTCGAAGAAGCCCGAGTCAACTTCAGAGGCCCCGGGTGTTGTCGTCGTCGTTCCCCGAGATGAGATCAAGGTCTATGGAGACAGAAATCTCCATCAACTTCTGCAACGTCAGCCCAGCGTCTATACGCGAGATGTTTTCCCCTACACTGACAATGTGGCTGGCTTTCGGGGCGATATGGCGATGGTTACGGATTCGCACACCTTGATTCTCTTCAACGGTCGGCCCATCCGGGAAAGCTGTCAAGGGCTCAACGTTAATATGTATCAAACATTTCCATTGTCAACCTTAGAGTCTGTAGAGTTGGTTCGCGGACCCGGTTCGGTTCTCTACGGGTCCAATGCCTTCACAGGTGTTGTCAACTTGAAGCCTCGAGCGATCCCGGAGCAAAACGAGTTCTCAGTCTCCGCCATGGGGGGCAGTTACGGATATTATGAAACGGATGTTACGGCTGCGGGAAGATCTGGCGAACTCGGGTACGTCACCGCCGCTCGCGTTGCCGGTCAGCAGGGTTACCCCTATAATATGACCGATGGATTGGGTGTCTACGGCGAGGATGACAAACAATACAAAGGCTACTCGATGGTGGCGCACCTGGATTACGGAAACCTCACTCTGGATGGCTTCTGGTCGGACTATGATGCGTTCTCAATGGGAGTCGTGCCTTTCTGGTCCAATCCACATAAGAAATTCCTCAACAAAAAGCTGTTCTTGAACGCTGGATATCGAGTTCCCGTGCACGACCGAGTAACCCTGGAGTTGAATGCCACCTATAATTTTCAGCAAAATAGCCTGACCAGCTTTAAGCCGGAGATGATCGGGATTGACACATCGGATTTACTCGGTGAGGCAACTCTCCATGCTAATCCCCGGGACAACATGAATGTCGTCTTGGGATACCTGTGTGAGCTGCGTTCGAGTTACGACCCGAATGACGATAGATTCCATTCCGTCGTCCCATACCGTCATGAGCCTATGAGCCTTTATGCTCAGGGTGACTATAAGTTCGACACGTTTCTCAAGCTCGTTGGCGGCACGCAATGGCACAAATCGAGTTATGGC
>CAYNQP010000693.1:0-2544 GCA_964399325.1 uncultured Pirellulales bacterium | reverse complement strand
GCTCGCTGACGCCCCAGGAGCAGGGCGATGTGATCCAGAAAATTCAGAACAAGATACTGAAGCTCGTCTACGTGACGCCGGAGCGGCTGGTTTCGGAGAGCTTCCTGGGGCTGCTCGGGCGCGCGGGGGTTTCGCAGATCGCGGTGGACGAGGCGCACTGCGTCAGTATGTGGGGTCATGACTTTCGGCCGGAGTATCGGCGGTTGGGGGTGCTGAAGAAGATGTTCCCGAATGTGCCGGTCGGCGCGTACACCGCGACCGCCACGGCCAAGGTGCGCAGTGACATCGGTGAGCAGTTGGGTTTGCGCGAGCCCGAGATGATCGTCGGCTCGTTCGACCGGCCCAATCTCATCTACAAGGTCCGGCCGCGGACGGACCGGGTCCGGCAGGTCAGTGACGTGATAGACAAGCACCGGGGCGACTCGGGCATCGTTTATTGCATTCGGCGTAAGGACGTGGAGAGCCTGTGCCTGGAGCTGAACGCCAAGGGGTATAAGACGGCGCCGTATCACGCGGGCATGGCGCCGGACCAGCGGCGGAAGAACCAGGACGACTTCATCGCCGAGAGGATCGACACCATCGTGGCGACTATCGCCTTCGGCATGGGCATCGACAAGTCGAACGTGCGGTACGTGGTGCACACGGGCATGCCGAAGTCACTGGAGATTACCAGCAGGAGAGCGGGCGGGCCGGACGCGATGGGCTCGAAGCCGACTGCTGCCTGTTTTATGCGGCGGGCGACTACGGCGTGTGGAAGAGCCTGATGCGGGACATGGAGGCGGAGCCGCAGGCAATCGCGCTGGCGAAGCTCAACGAGATGTACAGCTTCTGCACCGGCGGGGCGTGCCGGCACCGGGCGATCCTGCGCTACTTCGGGCAGGACTTGGGCAAGGACGACTGCGGGGCGTGTGACATCTGCCTGGGCGAGCTGGACTGCCTGGAGGACTCGCTGGAGACGGCGCAGAAGATTCTGTCGTGCGTGGTGCGGCTGGGCGAGCGGTTCGGCGGGGACTATACGGCGGCCGTGCTGGTCGGGTCGCGCGAGGAACGTGTTATCGAGAACGGGCATGATTCGCTGAAGACCTATGGCCTGCTGCGGGAGCATCCGAGGCGCGCGGTGCGGGACTGGATCGAGCAACTGGTGGGGCAGGATTACGCGGCGAAGGCGGGCGAGTTCAATGTGCTGACGGTGACGGAGAAGGGCTGGGCGGTGCTGAAGGGCGCCGAGGAGCCTCGGCTATTGCGGCCGGCGCGGAAGCCGGAGAAGGTGAAGGTTTCGCGGGTGGCGCAGGACTCGTGGGAGGGCGTGGACAAGGGGCTGTTCGAGACGCTGCGGGAGCTGCGGCGCGAGATTGCGGGGCGAAAGAGGATACCGGCGTATGTGGTCTTCGACGACCGGACGCTGCGGGAGATGGCCAAGCGAAGGCCCTCCACGCGGGAAAGGCTGCTTGATGTCAGGGGGGTCGGCGAGAAGAAGTGCGAGCAGTACGGGCAGGCCTTCCTGGCCGCCGTCGAGGAATACTGCCAAGCCCATGCCCTCCGCACGGACCTGCGAGGCGTCTGACGAACGCCCAACGAGACCACCACCTGCCCGGCGAACCGCAAGATCGGGGTGGGTAGACGATTTTAGAACTGCGGTAATCGCTCATCCTGCGCCTGTCAAGCGGCCGTCGGACCGCCTCGTAGCGGCTGAATTTGCAGTGAACGCTCTTTGAGAAGATGGCAGATGGGGCAGAGGGGGCGGGGTGCATGTGGTATGACCATGTTGGCCCGGCTGACAGGAGGGAATCAGCGGTCTGCCTTCGAAGTATCGGCAGACTCTACCTGTGTTGAGAAGGCAGGAGTCAGGCGGGAGAGCCTACGCGGCGTTCTCGATACGATAGCCCGTCAGCCGTGCGTCCAGGAATATATGACGCTCGACATTGCCGGGCACCGTCTTCGCATCGCGTTTGGGTTTCCCGGGCTTGCGGTCGTAGTCCGGGTCATCAGGCCGCAGGCCCTCCAACGCCATGTGCGGTCGCCAAGCGTTGTACCAGCTTTCAAATTCCAACGACTCGATGATCCATCCGGCACTGAGGCCTTCCAGGGGAGCGATGCACGCGACCTTACGAGAGAAGTGATCAATGGCCACCAAGACCTGAATGGGCCATGGTCCCCAACAAGACTGTCGTGGTATCGACCGACTGTACATGATTGGGATACCAGGCGGGAATGGCGCGGGTCTCTGGTTCTGCCGGGGTCTTCTCGGTTGTGTTTAGGGCAGCGGGCGTGTTTCGAGGCTTCGGCTTCTGAAGGATGTTCCGCACCGTGGACGCAGAGAGGAAGATGCTGAGCAACGCCCGCTGGTTGGCGATTCGAATCCGGCCCCAACTCAGATTCGCTTTGGTGATCTTCCACACGAGAGAAGCGATCTCCAGTGGTGTCTTGTTCGCAGGAATGTCGGATGACTTCTGATCTTCAATCTTGTGCAGCCACCGGTAAGGCGTGGATCGGGCAATGCCGAAGTGCCGGGAAACCTTCCGCCTGGGGATCTGGAAGGCTTTC
>CAYNQP010000692.1:0-2556 GCA_964399325.1 uncultured Pirellulales bacterium | reverse complement strand
ACCCGAGCGACGGTGTCCCTTACCTAACGATTTTTTTCGACGTGTATTCACCATTGCTCTCTTGGCCTTCGACGATAGCGAACGATTCCGTTACCGTCGGGCACCTCACTTCCAAGATTCGCCCGCTGCGGTCGATCAGTCGGACGGCCCCGGCCGTCACGGTTCCCTGCGGGGTGAACTTCAGGAAGATTTCTGTATCCGCATCCTCATCGTCTTCTTCCAGGTCCTCCAACTCCACTTCCATGTCCTTGGGCAGAGTGAAGATCTGTCCGAACTCGGTCTTGAGCTTCTGAAAGGCTCCCGACTGCCACGCGGTCAACCAGTAGGTACGCTCTTCGATATCGAAGGTGAGTCGGTAAGTGATTCCCTCGCTGATAGCCTGGGAACGCGAGTACTGAGTCAACGCGAGGATCTGGGCGGCGGTGTCATTTGCCTTGCGTGACGCAAAGAAGCCGCGCAGAGACGGACCCGCCATCGCCAGCACGGTCGATAAGATGACCATCACCACGATAATCTCCAGCAGTGTAAAGCCTGCGTCTGCGCCACGTCTTTTCTTCTTTGCATTCACGTATCTATCCGTCCGAGAAGATTCTCACGGCCGCCTGGGTCCCGCCATTGGGATGCCGCAAAGGCCGCGGGCCAGCTATCTCGCCACGTCTTCCGACCAGTTCGTAATGTCGTCATCGCCGCCCAGCTTGCGATCCGGACCCATCGAGTACAGGTCGTAGCCGTCCATGTTGTGCGTGCCGGGATACCGGTACTCGTATTCCTCATCCCAGGGATCCAGCGGTACATTTCGTCTGAGGTATGGCTGTGTCCAATCTTCGGCGTCAAGGGTCGGTTTCACCCTGAGAGCTCTGAGACCCTCGGCCGTGGAGGGGTAGCGACCGAGATCGATCTCAAACGCATCCAGGCACACTGCGAACTGGGAGATCTGAGTTCCTGCCGCGGTAATCTTGGCCTGCTGGGTACGCCCGGTGAGCTTGGGCAGCACGATGGCTGCCAACGTCGCCAGAATCACCAGCACGAGCATCAGTTCGATCAGGGTGAAGCCACCGGTCTTGGCACGACACTGCTTGCGACACGTCTGTCTTCCGTTGTTCTCAGGTATCGATTTCATAGCATTTCCTACAATTCAAGAATCCACGAGTAAGTTCTATTGGCTCGGACAACGCCAAGCGTCCGGCTGCTTTCGCACCTGTTGCCGGCACCGGCCTTAGTGAATCAGTTCCTGCAGGTTGAAGATGGGCAGGAGCATGCCGATCACCACCGTGCCCACCAGAACCGCCATCACGAACAGCAGAGCAGGTTCGAGCAGGGTGACCATCATCTTCAGGTGACGATCCAGTTCATCTTCATACGCGCTGGCCAGACGCGTCAACTCCTGGTCGAGACGCCCGCTTTCTTCGGCTACGGAAATCATCTCAATCACCGCCGGAGGAAACAGCACGCGGCAGTTCTCCAGGCTATGGGCCAGGGGCTGGCCTTTCTGCACGTTTTCGATGGAGTCGGTCACCGTATCGGCGAGCACCTGATTGCCGATCGCTTCCTTGGCCACCCGCAGCGAGGAGATCAGAGGCACACCGGCGCCGACGAGCGTTCCCAACATGCGACAGAACCGCACCAACGCGAACCGCGCCACGCCCGTACCGAACAGGGGCGTGCGCAGAAACAACGCTTCCATCGTGCGGCGGCCTTCCTCTTTGGTCAGCATGCGCTGAATCCCAAAGATAGCCAGTGCCACGCCCAGAACCATGAAGAACCAATACTTAACCAAGATCTCACTGGCAGTCACGATGGCTCTTGTCAGGGCCGGCAGCGACCCGCCGAATTCGGCGAACATCTGCGAAAAGCGCGGGATGAAGAACGTCAGAAGAAAGACCATGATACCGGCCGCGAGCACGGCCAGAATAATCGGATAAACCAAGGCCCCTTTGACCCGGCCCTTGAGGTCGGCTTCGCGTCCGCGAAACGTGGCGATCTGATCGAGCACGATATCGAGGAAACCGCCGGTTTCGCCGGCCCGGACCATCGCCACGTAAATCGGCGAGAAGGCCCGCGGATGCAGGCTCAGGGCATCGGCCAGCGCCATGCCTCCGGAGACCTGGTCGTGAATGGTCGCCCAGAGCTTCTTGGGGGCCATCCGAGCGGCCTCTCGACTGAGGATGCTCAGGGCGCGGCTCATCGGCACGCCGGCCGCCAGGAGGTTGCCCAACTGGCGCGTAAACGCATCGATCTCACGCTTCGAGACGCCGCCCATGCGAGCGAGGAATCCTTCCGACCCTCCCTCTTCCATTCTCTCGACGGAGACAGGATTGAGACTTCTGCCGAAGAGTTGTTCGATCGCGGTAGCCCTATCGGTGGCCACCAGCTTGTCGGCAACCTCCAGCCCCTTTGCGTCTATTGCCTTGTATGCAAATGTTGCCATCGTGTGTTATTGCCGTTTCTGTGCTACGTCCGCGACGCTGCTCTCGCCGAACGTATCGTCCTTTGTTACTCTAAATATCTCGTCGATCGTCGTTCGACCTGTCTGCAGATGCCGGAACCCGTCGTCGC
>CAYNQP010000691.1:0-2565 GCA_964399325.1 uncultured Pirellulales bacterium | reverse complement strand
CGAAACCCCTGCGCGCCCGAGCAGGCCGAGAAAGCTCTCTGAGACCAACCGTTCCGGCGCGACATAGACGAGCTTCAGTGTCTTGTTCTGAATTTTCTGGATCACATCGCCCTGCTCCTGGGGCGTCAGCGAGCTGTCGATGCGAGCCGCCGGCACGCCGCACTCCGTCAGCGCATCGACCTGGTCCTTCATCAACGCAATCAGAGGCGAGACCACCACGGTCAGCCCAGGCAGCAGCACCGCCGGCGCCTGAAAACACAGCGACTTGCCCCCCCCTGTCGGCAGCACCACAATCGCGTCCTTCCCGCGCGTGATGCACTCGATCGCCCGCTCCTGCAGTGGCAGAAAGCTGTCGTACCCCCAATACTTGACCAACACCTTCCGAATGTTCTCAATCATGTGTCCTGCCTCGAACGAATCCGCGCCCCGCCGCTCGCGCCCAACGGCTTGCCGCATCATCATAGCAGCTCGGGCCGAGATGCCCAGCGCAAATCCGGAAACCGATCTTACTCGCCCAGCCCCATCGCCGAGTACGCCCCCTCCCGATGTCACGGCCCTCCTACGAATTCTTTCGTAAGACCCTATTACTCCAGCGGGGATAGGGAGAGACTCCTTGGGCGAATACGAGAAGTCCCCATGCGGAAGTGGTCTTGTCATCCCTTCGACAGGCTCAGGGCGGGCTCTGAACGCAGTCGAAGAGCTTGCCCCATTCGGCGATGCTCAAGGCAGGCTCTGAGCGGAGTCGAATGGGATCTGGCCCACGACCGGGAAGAGGCGAGGCCGAAGAAGAGACTACCGACGTCTGCTATTCATTATCGGTATCCTCGTACGACGGGTGGCAGCGGCAAACGCCAGTTTTGCCGATAGTCATTCCCACGCATGCAGCGCCCGTCATTGGTGAGCACGCGCCCGCATGTCACAACGTGCCTACGAATTCTTTCGTAAGACCCTATTAAGGCAACCGGAGAAAAGAGAAGTGCTTCTTGGTAGCATAGGACAGCATACAACGGTTGCATGTTTCCGCTGGCACGCTACCTGGCAATGTCAGCCTGTAGGGTGGGGTTCACCCCACCGCAACGTCATCGAAACGGCCAATACGAATTCTTTCGTAAGAACATTCTAGCGCGAAAGAAGAAGGGAGAAGCGGTTCTTGGTGGCGTAGGATAGTATGGTACGGCTGGATGTTCTCGCTGACACGCTGCCTGGCAATATCATATGGTACGTCCGGCCCGATGCTCCTTCAGGGCTTGCTCGGCCATCTGAGCCACGCCGCTGGAAAATCTCCTCGAATTGCTGGCGTTTGTCGCGCATATTGCTATAATATACACTACGAATATGGACGATATGATATCCATGCCCGACTTTGAGGGTTTTGACTGGGATGCGGCCAATGCGGAGAAGAATTGGACCGCGCACCAAGTCAGCCCCGTCGAGGCCGAGCAGGTGTTCTTCAACCGGCCGCTGCTCGTGGCTGACGACACCAAGCATTCACGCCAAGAGCAACGGTGGTACGTGCTCGGGCAGACGGATGAAGGGCGAACGCTCTTCATCGCCTTTACCGCGCGCAAGGACAAAATACGCGTCATATCCGCCAGGGATATGAGTCGAAGGGAAGGGAAGGTCTATAAGCAGCTATGAAAAAGAAGATACCTGCATTCAAGAATGAAGAGGCCGAGCGCCGGTTTTGGGCGAGGCATGACTCTACGGAATTCATCGACTGGTCCGCCGGCAAGCACGCCCTCTTTCCCAACCTGAGGCCCTCGACCAAGACTATCTCTCTGCGCTTGCCCGAATCGCTGCTGGAGGGCTTGAAGATGCTGGCCCGCAAACGCGATGTGCCCTATCAATCCCTGCTCAAGATGTTCCTGGCCGAGAGGATTGAGCGCGAGCTCGAGCACCCGCGTCCGGCCCGCCGCAAGGCGTAGTCCGTAGTGACGCCGTAAGGCGTTAGCCCTGGAGTGTGAAGTGTCCAGTTTGAAGTGTGAAACTCGAGGATCCGACGCCAGCCAGGCCGCACTTGACACTTGAAACTCCACACTTGAAACTCCCGTCTATCCCCTTTTCCGCTTGTCTGAGACGGCAATGGCGGGTACAATGGGACCGCAACATCGGATGAGACAGCTTTGGCGGCAGAACAACGTTCCGGCCGATGGGCCGGACACCTTCGGTTTGCCCGACTGGTTTCGGGACAGACGCAGGACGAATCTGAGAGGAAGTGGGATGGCTAGAGACATTTCAGTTTTCCGCGCCACGACCGATAGACGCCTGACATGCGGAACCCTGCCGAGGTTTTCCCGTTTGCCTGCAGGGATACCATCTGAATATCTCACCGTCTGCTCGCACGTGCACAGTCTGTCTACTGACTCCTGGAGGGCACCGGGCGCATGCCAGTCTTCATAAGCTATTCACATTCAGACAAGGTCTTGGTCACTAGACTTGCTGCACATATGATCAAGCGCAACGCCCAGGTGTGGGTTGATACCTGGGAACTGAGTGTAGGTGATTCCATCATCCAGCGAGTGCAGGAGGCGATTACTTCGTCAGATGCCCTGCTAGTCGTCCTAT
>CAYNQP010000690.1:0-2570 GCA_964399325.1 uncultured Pirellulales bacterium | reverse complement strand
ACAAGGCCGCCGGGACCCGCGTTCGCAAGCAGATGCAGAACATCAAGCAAGCCGCGCAGAGCGTCCGCAATCGAGTTCTCGAAATCAGATCCACCGATTAGCCGAACGCCGAGTGTTCCGCCGCGGAGGATGCCCTTGGGCCTTTGTGCGTGTCGGCGTCGCCATGCTCTGGTATGCGCCGTGTTTGCATCTTGAGGTTATTGATGCCACCATCCCTGCTGTTCGATCTATTACAAATCGATCTGAATGCCAAGCCGGCGTTTGACAAGGAAGCAATCTGTCAGGTCAACCCCCAGCGGTTCGAGATGCAGCACCTCGACGGCATCCTCTGGCACGACAAGGCCAAAGGCTTGATCCTGGGCTACAAGGACGTCACTGACAAGGAGTTCTGGGTCCGAGGCCATATTCCGGTTCGTCCCCTGATGCCGGGCGTCATTCAAATCGAAGCGGCCGCCCAGTTGCTGAGTTTCTTCGTCAAGCAGATATTCGAGGAGGAAGGTTTCGTCGGCTTCGGAGGCATCGACCGGGCGAAGTTTCGGGCGGTCATAGAACCCGGTTGCCGACTCTACCTGCTCGGGCACGTGACCGAGGCGCGCAAAGGCAGAAGGTATGTCTGCGACGTGCAAGGCGTAGTCGACGGCTCTCTGGTCTTCGAAGCCAGCATTTCCGGGATGAAAGTCTGAGGATCGACGATTTACTATTGGCCCCGCCAGCAGACAAATTGCAGATAGGGGTTCTACAGATATTCAGAACAGTTCCTTGACCAATTCGCCTTTCTCCATGCCGAAGTGGACTGCGACATCGCTGAGGATGGCGCTCAGCGTGCCGATCTTGAGGCCCTTGTGCGAAGGAATCGTGATGTGATGCTCGCCCTGCAGGGTGGTAGTCAACCGTAGATGACTGCCGGTTTGCCGAGTGACTGCATAACCTCGCTTCTCAAGGCGTTTGCGAGTTCCGGGCCGCTGATTTCCCTGGGCAGCTTCATAGCGCCATGATTTCGTCTCTTAGCGTGTGCAGCCGTGCCATGCGAGGCAGGTCCTTCTCATCGAAATGGCATTTCACCGCGTCTCTGATGTTCTGCTTCAGCGCGTCGAGCGTCTCGCCTTCGGTATAGATGGAATAACCGAGGGCCCTGGCGGTATACCCACCGTCAGCGGCGTCTTCAACGAGAAATATGATTTCACGCATATCGATATTCACCTCTACTGGAAAGCCCACCAGATGAGGCCCTCCTCTTCAGGCCGTTTCTCCGCACAGAACTGCCCGGAGAACTGCCGCCGTAATAGAGGAGCGGCTCTACCTACGGCAATGAAGGCCCATCGGACTTGTTGCCGTCATAGTAGCCGACGACCAACACCACGGCCTTTCGTGCGTTCTCAATTGCGGCCGAACGATCCTTGGCCGAAGCTTTCGGCAGCTTCTCGGCGAGGCCGAGGACGGACTCTATGAGCGGGAGAATGAACGAGCTCTTGAGGGCATAGTTGACAGTCTGGGGCACCGAGCCGGTTGCCAACAGGGTGGCAATGTCATCAAGGCGAGAGACGATCACGCCGATAACTTCTCCCTTCTCATTCACCAACGGCCCGCCGCTATTGCCCGGTTGAACTGGGACGCTGATCTGGAAGAACCGGGGGCTGCCAGCCAGGCCGGACAGAGCGCTGATAGAGCCTTCGGTGAACTTCGGCTCGGCGCCCTGCAAAGCCACCTGTGGAAAGCCCATCGTGAAGACCGCATCCCCGGTCTTGGCCGTTGCACTGGAAACCAGGGGGAGACAGGCAAAGCCGCTGCCGTCGATTTTCAGAACCGCTATGTCCGTGGCCTCATCCTGGACAATGACTTCCGCGGGGTACGTCTTCCGTTGACACAAGACCTCGACCGTTGCGATCTTCTCCACCGCGTGGCAGGCCGTGAGAAGATAGCCATCCGCAGTAATGAGAAAGCCGCTGGCCGTAGCCGTCACCCTTGCCTGCCGCTCGGCGCTGTCCATTGAGGGATGTTCGTGCCGGTCGAGAAAGGCCCTTGCCCGACGTTGCGCCTCCTCAATCTGACTGGGGGTCATCTTCTTACGGAGCTCTGACCTGAGAGACTGAGTGTCAACGCCACTGCTTCCTGCCAACAGAAACCATTTGTAGGCTTCTGTGTAGTCCTCAAGAACCCCTTCGCCCTTTCGGTACATGGAGCCAAGGGAGAACTGAGCGCCTGGGTTGCCCTCCTCGGCCGCCTGCGTGTACCATTTGACAGCCTCCTTGTAGTCCTGCGGGACCCCTTGGCCCTCCTCATATTGGCTGCCGAGAAGGAATTGGGCGTTCGCGCCTCCCTGCTCGGCGGCCTTTGTAAGCCACTTGGCGGCCTCCTTGTAGTCCTGCCGGACGCCTTCGCCCTTTCGATACATGGTGCCAAGAGCGCCTTGAGCGATTGCGTTTCCCTGCTCGGCCGCCTTCGTCCACCATTTGACGGCCTCTTTGTAGTCCTGCAAGACTCCTTGGCCTTGCCAATACATGGAGGCAAGGAAGCGCTGAGCGATTGCGTCTCCCTGCTCGGCGGCCTTCGTATACCATTTGGCGGCCTCC
>CAYNQP010000689.1:0-2571 GCA_964399325.1 uncultured Pirellulales bacterium | reverse complement strand
GTGACATTTCCTATGGCCGCTATCCCGACGGGACCGACGATTGGCACTACGCGGGTTTCCCCTCGCCCGGGTCTTCCAACTCCCGCGTGTACTTGGGCGTTGTCTCGCCTGTCACAGTCAGCCACGCCCACGGCTTCTATGACGAGCCCTTCGAGGTCACGCTTACGTGTGACACGCCGAATGCCGTCATCTACTTCACCACCGATGGACGAGAGCCCTACGACCAGTCCGGGCGATTCATTACCGGCAGCATCTATAGCGGGCCCATACTCATCAACAAGACGACGTGTCTTCGGACGCGGGCCGTCAAGTCCAGTTGGATGTCCAGCCGCATTCGGACAAGTACGTACTTGTTTTTACAGGATATCGTCACGCAATCGGCGAACGGCCAGCCCCCGACTTCGACCTGGCCCACGGGCAGCGTCAACGGGCAGGTCCTCGACTACGGCATGGACCCAGCCGTCGTCAACGATTCGAGGTATGCCGATCTCATCGACGATGCGCTGCTGGCGATCCCATCGATCTCGCTCGTGACTAGCCAGGACAGCCTCTTCCACGCCCAGACAGGGATTTACGTCAATGCGGGCGCCGCAGGCAGCACGTGGGAGCGGCCGACGTCGGTCGAACTGATCGACCCCGACGGGAGCGAAGGCTTCCAGATCGACGCCGGGCTCCGGATTCGCGGCGGGTACAGCCGTAGGGGGGACAATCCCAAGCACGCGTTCCGGCTGCTCTTCAGGCGGCAGTATGGTGGCGCGCTCGAGTTCCCGCTCTTCGGCGACGAGGGGGCCGATTGGTTCGAGAACGTGGACCTGCGTTGCAGCCAGAATTACTCGTGGTCGTTCGAAGGGGACTCCCAGAACACGATGGTTCGCGAGGTCTTCTCCCGGGACGTCCAGGGCGAAATGGGCCACCCCTACACGAGGAGCCGCTACTATCATCTCTATTTCAACGGCCAGTACTGGGGCCTCTACCAGACCCAGGAGCGGTCGGAAGCTTCGTATGCCGCCACCTATCTCGACGGGGACAAGGAGGATTTCGACGTGGTCAAGTCGGAGAGCAGCTCCTACTCCATGGTGACGACGGACGGCAACACGGACGCCTACCGGCGGCTCTACAACGCTGCGATCGCCGGCCTCGGTGACGACCAGCGGTACTATCAGATCCAGGGCCTCAACCCCGACGGGACGCCCAATCCCAACTATGAGTGTCTGCTCGACGTCAACAACCTGATCGACTTCATGATCATCGACTACTATACGGGCGATCGGGACGGCCCCGGCTCGCGGTTCGTCAGCCGGCCCAACAACACCTACGGCATCTACAATCGCGAGAATCCAGACGGCTGGAAGTGGTTCCAGCACGACAGCGAGCACACGCTGGGCGTCAGCCAGAGCGAACTCAATCTGGTCACGCCCTTCACCTCCGCCGGCGCGCAGTGGCCGTACTTCAACCCGCAATGGCTGCACGAGCAGCTAGCGCAGACCAACCCCAACTATCGCATGCGGTTCGCCGACCGGGTGTATCGCCAGTTCTTCAACGGCGGTCCGCTCACGCCCGAAAGCACCATTACCGCCATCAGGTATCGCGCGCGTCAAATCGAGGTGGCTATCATCGGCGAGTCGGCGCGCTGGGGCGATTCCAAGCGATCCCCGCCCCTGACGAAACAACACTGGGAGAATGAAATCAATGACCTTGTCAACGGCTATATTCCGACGCGGACGCAGACCGTTCTCAGCCAATTCCAGTCCGTGGGGTGGTATCCGGCCATCGACCCGCCCGTGTTCAACATCAACGACACGTATCAGCACGGCGGCTACGCGGCGGCGGGCGACGGACTCTCGATGTCCGGCGGCACCGGCACGATCTGGTACACGCTGGACGGCAACGATCCGCGCACGCCGGGGGTCGCGGCTGGCGGTTCGAGCAGCCAACTGACCCTCGTGCCCGCGGCCGCGGCCAAACGTGCGTTCGTGCCCACCGGCGCGGTCAGCGACGCCTGGCGGGGCAGCCAGAGTTTCGACGATTCAACCTGGGTCAGCGGCGTCGGCGGTGTTGGCTACGAGCGCAGCACCGGCTACGAGCAGTTGTTCAGCATCGACGTCCAGAGCCAGATGTACGGCCGCAACGCAAGCTGCTACATCCGCATCCCGTTCGAGCTTTCCGCCGACAGCGCCGGCACGCTGTCGAATCTCGTGCTCAAGGTTCGGTACGACGATGGATTCGTCGCCTACCTCAACGGCGTGGAGGTCCAGCGGGTCCTGTTTAACGGCACGCCCGCGTGGGACTCCTCCGCCGCGGCGAACCATTCCGACATCGACGCGCTCGCGCAGGAGTCGTTCGACATCTCCGCGTATGCCGGTCAGGTACGTGCGGGTCAGAACATTCTCGCCGTTCACGGCTTGAACGAATCCACCAGCAGCTCGGACTTTCTAATCTCGGTGGAACTGACAGCGACCGAGGGAGCCGCTGGCAGTACCCCGAGCGGCGTATTTCCCACGGCCCGGCGCTACACCAGCCCGGTGACTCTGAGCGGCAGCACGCAGGTCAAAGCCCGCGCGCTCAGCGGCT
>CAYNQP010000688.1:0-2579 GCA_964399325.1 uncultured Pirellulales bacterium | reverse complement strand
CGGCCCAAATCCCTGCGCCTCGATCTCGGCCGGCAGCAACTGGTCCATCCGTGCCACGAGGCGTGCCCGGGCCGCCTCCATCCGCTCGTACAGCCGCTCGTAATAGGCTTTCAGAAGAAGCTTGGTAGTGCTCATGGGAGCTACAGCCCTTTAGGCAGTGTGAAGACGAAGGTACTGCCGCCGGTGGGGTTGTTCTGGGCCCAAATACGACCCCCGTGGCGTTCGACGACCTGCTTGGCGAACGCCAGACCCAGGCCGGTGCCGTCGCGTTCGGCGGCACGGGCGTTGTCGGCGCGGTAGAACTCCTCGAAGATGTGCGGCATGGCCTCCTCGGGGATGCCCATGCCGGTGTCGGTGACAGTCACCCGCACGGTGGCCCCCTCGTCCTTGACTTCCAGCGAGACCCTGCCGCCCTCGGGCGTGTACTTGACCGCATTGAACAGGATATTGGTGATCGTCTCCTCGATGAGAACCGCCTCACCCATAATGCTCTCGACAGACGGATCGATAACATCGGTCACGGTGATTGCCTTGTCGCGGGCTCGGTTCCGGGCCAGCGTCAGAACGTTCATGAGACAGTTTCGTAGTGAGAACGGCTCGGTCGCCAAGCGGCCGGTCAGCTTCATGCGGGTCAGCTTCAGCAGGGCCGTGACGAATTCCAGGCACTTGCCGGTGCGTCGGTAGGCCCGGCCGGCGAAATCTCTGTTCTTCTCGCTGATCGCTCCCAACATGCCGCTGAGAACAACGTCCAGGGTGCTCTGGATCGCGGCCAGATGGCCCTTGATATCGTGCGTGACGCGCAGCACGTACTCGTTTTTGAGCTGGTCTTTCTCCTGGAGCAGCGCGTTGGCCTGCTCGCAACTTTGCTGGCGTTCCTGGAGCAGCGCGTTGGCGCGCTCATAGCCTTCCTGCTGCTGCCGGAGTTGCTCCACGATGGACGTGGTCATGTAGACGACCAAATACAGCGTGACTGTGAACACAAAGAGGAAGCCGAAGACAAACACCGCATTCGCATACAAGCCATGCCCGGCAAAGCCCACCAGTTCGTAATGCGTCACGACACCGGCGGCCTCGAGAATGACGACCCCGCCCAAGAGGACCACGGCCAAGGTCGCCTGGAGATAGCTCTGGAGCTTGGAGCGCAGGATGCTGGCAATGATCATATGAAAGACGAAGAAGAACGCGAACGGGTTTTCGATGCCGCCGGAGAAATGCAGGATGGTCGAGAGAAGGAGCAGGTCGGCGGAGATCTGAAACGTGACAATCGATCCTATCCGCCGGGCCGATGCCTCTTTGCCGGCCCGCGCCCCGTAGCGCAGCAGGCCATAGAGAACGAGATTGTAGATCAACAGGATGCCCGAGATCGTGTAGAGGGAAACCGCCGGCAGGGAAATATGCAGGAATCCGCGGGCCACAAAGGTGGCAATCGCCAAAGTTGCTATCGCCACCCATCGCAACTGGATCAGCCAGTACGCTCTCCGGATGAGACTGGTGCTCTTGAGGAGGCCTTCCATACGCCCTAGCGCTTTTGAAGGAGGCTCTTGACCTTCTCCAAAAGGACGTCCGGCTTGACCGGCTTATCAAGGAACTCCTCCACGGGCAACCAGGATTCGTCACCGGCCGTCGTCTTGAAGTCCAGCCCCGTCTTTTCCTTGACCGCGGTGAGCATGAGGATCGGTATGTCTTTGTAGTCGGGATTGTTCTTGAGCTCCCGGGAAAGCTCGAAGCCCTCCTGCCGGGTTCTCATCATCACATCGAGGATAATCACATCAGGCCGGTTCGCCTTCAACTGCTCCATGCCTTCGGTGCTGTCGGGGGCGCTGCAGACCTCGTATCCCCGGTTCTCCAAAACCACGGTCATCGCCTCGGTGATATCGGGATCGTCGTCGATGATTAGAATCCTGCCTGGTCCCATTGTCGCCCCTTACATTGATAATTGATGATTGATTATTGATGATTGTCAACCGCCGCCATAAGGTCCACCTCGATTTCTGAGAGGTATTGTTCGACCTTTTCCACCAAGATGTCACTGAGCCCCTGTCTGGGCTCCACTGTTTCGGGCTCTATACCGAAAATAACGACCTCTTTGGGGCCCTGACCGAGCTGCTCAGCCAGCACCAGGATATGCAAAAGGTCCGCCTCGTGCAAGGATTGATGTGCCAGCACCTTGGCACTGCGAACCTCGTCGGGCATAAAACGCCTGATCGCGCCCGGCTCCAGACCCATGAACGCACAGTCGATGAAGACCGCCTTGCGTCGGCCTTCGATCCAGTGCAATACCGACATCCCGCCCGTCCCGGCATCGATGAAATCGACGCCCGAATGCCGATCGGCGCGTTCACACAGCCGCTCGATCAGGTACACGCCAATCCCTTCATCCGCCATCAGCGGGTTACCCAGACCAAGCACGACGATCGGAGTTTGAAGTTTCAAGTTTGAAGCTTTAAGTCCCATTTTTCACTTCACACTTCAAACTTCACACTTCAGACCTCATTTCACAAACTGCACGTCGAGCATGTGCGTCGAGCATGAGATGCAGGGGTCGTAGGAGCGAACCAGCATTTCGAGCTTCTGTCGGA
>CAYNQP010000687.1:0-2588 GCA_964399325.1 uncultured Pirellulales bacterium | reverse complement strand
CACAAGGGCAACGGACACGGTCCCAATGTGATTCCTCATTCTCCAATACCTCCGACTCTATGATGTCCTTGTTTCAACATGTGGTCCGGCCGTTGGCTCAGGCAGCCTGTGAGCCGCGAACCCATAGATCTTGAGTCTACTTCAGGAAACATGGACCGTCAACGAGCACGAGCAATTACGCCGGCCCACGAGCAATCCTATCTAATCTGAGCCTCTCCCCATTGTCTAGACCAGAATTAGCGATTCTGTAGGTGGGTCCATTGCCAGGGAACACGCGGCGAGAGCGAGCGATCCGCTGCGACCCGCGTCCGCGACCTGAACCTCCGCGGGGATGCGATAGCCCAGCGCCTGGTGCGGCCCTTCCTCGTTGTAGAAGGCGAAGTGCGGCCCCAGCCCCTATCGTGTCTCCCATACGGTTTGGCAATCATGCAAATACACCTCTTCGACCCTCACGCTCCGCCATGGCTGTTCCACAAAGATATTGTCAAACACATGCCCTCGACCGTCCATGCTGATCCTCACGTGAGTCTCTTCCAACGCCGTAATCCAGCCGACGCAGCCACTCGGTCATACGGGGCACGCCATAGAACGGGGCACGTAGATACTGTTCGTCCCTCAAACGCATCAGTTGCTCGTTGCAGCACGCATCCGCCTGCGAGCGGTAGTACAGGCTGCTGCGACTCAGGCCCAGCAACTCACACTGACGCCGCAACAAAATCTGCTCGTGCCTCGGCTCGACCACGGCCCGTTTCTTCTCCATCCTTCGTCTCCTGAATACTCCTTCCATTCAGGCAACGAATTCACCTTAACCCCTGGTCCAGTTTTTGGGAAGTATTGTAAACAGAGCCCTTCGCGTCAATGGCAGCCCCGTGTATCAAGCTCGCCGCGCGCATTATCCGTCGGGTAGGGCAGGTCAGTTCAATGCCGGCGGGATGAAAAACTCCGCCGGTATCCCATTTTTCGTCTTAATTTTTGACATTTCTGGTCGATGTTGTATAATGGAGATAGCCGCTTTGCCGAACTCCTGTGGCGAGGCGGACCGCACGAAGGGTAGGATTTGAGGAGAGTGTTCGGTAGAGCCGCACTCAATAGTTGGTTGGATTCCCGGACGGTGTGTTGCGTGCAAGACGATATTGGGTGTCTTCCTGTTCGCACCGTTCCCCCGACGGTGCCTGCTTCCATAGACCTCATCGGGTGGCGGAAACTCAACGAGGCGGCTGGTACAACGCCTGTGGACTCGATCTTGCGGGCGAAGCACACCGCCATAGGATCGTTGGACCCTTAGTGCCGTTGGCATACGCATAAAAGGCGCTTCAGAATAAACCGGTACGACCATGCTATTCGCGGTCAATGACGCGGCCTTCTCGCAGTTCGCTTGGCTCTCTGGCTGAAGGGAGGTGAAACGTTACAGATTCTGGATTGCTCCGTGAGTTGGCGTCGGCATAGCGGCGCAGCTTGATTTCGCCCCTTGAAACTTTATTTGTTTAAGGAGGTTTGTTATGTGTAAAAACGCTCTCTATTTACTACTTTTATGTGTGTTTTGTTGTGTGACTGCCGGCACAATAAAGGCCGAGCAGATTTGGAGAGAAGCTGAAGTAGCTTCTTCTATAAGCGCACCGCTTCAAATAGCAGATGATGCGACGGCATCCGGCGGACAGTATATTACAGTAGCAGCCGGAAATAACAGCAGCGGTAATCCTCCATCGACCGGTGTAGCCAAGTATCGTATAAGAGTTACGGAGGGAGGAGTCTATAGAATGTATCTCCGGCTCATCTGCTCCGCAGACGTCGACGCAGAGAGTTCGGACTCCTGCTGGGTTCGTATCCAGGGAGCTACCCTCAATATCGCAGTTGCTGCTGACGACTGGGTCAATGACAATAATATTGACTATCAAGTGGATGCTCCTGAAGAATGGTTTTGGAAGCAAGTCGGTCACTATGTAGATTTCCCGGGCAACGATTTTGTTGAAATGACTATGACTCCCGGGATTTATACAGTAGAGATTGCTTATAGAGAAGACGGTTTATGGATTGATGGATTCCTGGTTACAAACGATCCGGACGTTGATGTTGCTGCTTTGCCCGACGTGATTCCATTTATTCCAGAAGGCATCAGCATTAATCCACAACCGCCAAGTGGAGATTCAGATGTTGCCAGAGATGTTGTCCTCAGTTGGACGCCGGGTGAATCTGCCGATACTCACACTGTTTATATCGGCACAGATTTCGACGATGTCAATGAAGCTACAGCAACAGATACGTTAAGCACCACTGTCATCGAAGAACTGGATGTTACCAGCTATGATCCACCCGGTATACTGGAATTTGGTACGACTTATTACTGGCGAGTGGATGAGGTCAATGCTCCCCCGAGCACAGGAGCCTTCAAAGGCGATGTGTGGAGTTTCACCACTGAGCCGCTCTATTACGTGGTTCAGGGCATCGTGGCCACCGCCTCGATACCGACCGCGGCGGCGTCCGGTGGACCTGAGGTGACCGTCGATGGTTCCGGTCTCACCGACGGCATGCATGACACCGGTGACCTTACCATGTGGTCGGGCAAGGGTGCAGAAGGTGACCCGATCTGG